>JAUWIR010000194.1 GCA_030605265.1 Pseudomonadota bacterium
TATTCAATAGGCATAACCTTAAATATGGTGGTGTTGTTCAGCCTGACCCTTTCTCTAGGTATGCTGGTGGATAATGCAATTGTAATTGTCGAGAATATTTATCGATACATGCAACAAGGAGTTCCCAAGATGCAGGCGGCTATGAAGGCCACCAGTGAAGTTGCCTATCCTGTAATCGGAGCGACCATGACTACGGTGGTAGCCTTTTTTCCCATGATTTTCTGGCCGGGAATCATGGGAGAATTCATGAAATATCTTCCTATCACCTTGATTATTACCCTCCTGTCAAGTCTTTTTGTGGCTTTAGTCATTAATCCCGCCTTAGCCAGTATTTTCATGGGAGTGATAAAAACAAATCATCATAATGGGACCAAACCAAACAGTGCGCAAGAGATCCTTCAGGCAGGAGAGAAACCTGTTGCCGTCAATAATATATTTCTCAGAATATATCAAAATCTTCTAGAAAGCGCCTTAAAGCACAGAATAGTGGTTACTTTGGCCAGTTTTCTCATCCTGTACATTTTATTACAAATGTGGTTACTACAAGTTGGCTTTGAAAAACCAGTGGAATTTTTTCCCAATATCGACCCGAAATCTCTTTATGTAAACATGGACATGCCTGAAGGCGCTGATTTGGATTATGCAGATCGTCTTACCAAACAAATCGAAGCCTCAATTTCTGATTTTTCTTTACTTCAAAAAAATGCCCCTCTTTTTTCCCAGGACCTTTATCAAAAAGCCTTCGCCCCAAAAAGACACCAGACATTAGACGGGACTACCTTTTTTGGGCCAAGCGACCTTACCAATATTGAATACATCTATAGTCGAAGCATGGTAAACTCTGAAGAAGGGGGTATGCTTTTTAGTCAAAATACACCCAATCATGTTGGAATCCAGTTATTGGATTTAGAGGAGCGCCAAGAACCAAGTTATCTAACCTTAGAAAAAATTCGCCACCGAGTTAAAAATATTGCCGGAGCAAAAATTCTGGTTGATAAAGCTGAAGAGGGCCCGCCCACCGGGGCCCCCATAAATATTGAGATTGTAGGTGAAAATTTCATTATTCTAGGGCAAATAGCTAAAAAAATAAGAAAAATCATCTCACAAATCCCTTTTGTTCAAGATGTACGCGATGATTATATTGAAGGGTCGCCCTCAGTTAAAGTATCTGTAGATAGACAAAAAGCAGCCATTCTAGGGCTTTCTACGAAGGCAATCGGGTTTGTCTTAAAATCCGCTTATAACGGCATTCAAGTTTCCACCTATTATGAGGCGGATGAAGATTATGATATCACTATACAACTGCCTGAAAAGGAACGAAAATCCACCAATGTTCTCAATCAGCTTTTTCTCCCTAATGCCGCAGGGCAACTCATTCCTTTAACCACCATAGCTTCTATTGATTACACGGGAAATGTGGGAAGAATTGTGCGCATCAATCATGAGCGAGTAGTAACGGTAAAAGCTAACGTAGATGAAGAAAAAATCCCGGGTCCGGTGGCTCGCCAACAGGCAGAGGAATTATTATCAAATATCACTATGCCCCCGGGGTATAAAATGCGCTTCACCGGCGAGTATGAAGCACAGCAAGAGGCAGAGGATTTTCTCAGTAAAGCTTTTATGGTGGCACTTTTCCTAATCTTTCTTGTCTTAGTGTCCCAATTCAATTCAATATCACAACCTTTCATTATTATGACTTCGGTAATTTTGTCCCTTGGCGGTGTTTTTTTAGGTTTGAGTATCTATCGATTTTCTTTTGGTATTATCATGACCGGTGTTGGAGTAATCTCCTTAGCCGGGGTGGTGGTGAATAATGCCATTGTCTTGATTGATTATATCAACCGGTTAAAAAAACGAGGTTGGGATGAAACAGAGGCCATCATTGCTGCAGGCTGTACACGCCTTCGCCCTGTCCTTTTGACCGCCATCACCACTATGCTCGGTCTTATTCCCATGATTACCGGGGTTTCCTTCGATTTTCACAAATGGCAAATTGCCTGGGTGAGTGAATCAAGCCAATGGTGGCGTTCAATGGCTGTGGCCGTTGTCTTTGGTCTGGGCATAGCCACTGTTTTAACTCTCATAGTTGTGCCGGCCCTCTATTCGCTAATTGATTCCTGGAAAACCTCCTTAACCGGATTTTACAATTGGCTCAAAGCGCTCTATTGGAAACCTTATCATTGGTTAGTGGGTGAGCAGGAATAAAAAGAAGGCACATAGGCACAGAGGTTGAAACTTCGTAAAAAAAACAACCTGTGCAATTAGATTCACTAATGTAAAAAAATATTGGACAGGATAACAGGATAAACATGATTAAAATCCAGTAAATCAAAAAGATTTGTCACCCTTATACGATTATTTTGAAGTTAAAGTCTGTAAGACAATTATTAAAGCTCATGTAGTAAATTAGTTAATTACCATGTGGCCACGATACTTAATTTTAGAGAAAATAAAGTTGAGATCTAGCGTAAAATCAAAGAGTTTTTGTAAATGATCAACAGGATTAAAAATTATCTTGTTGATCCTGTTAATCCTGTCTAAAAAGTTAATTGCACAGATTGAAAAAAAATGAAAATTCTATACATTCAAGGTGAATTGTGGTCTCTCAATTTCTTTTTCAACTGCCGAGTAACATTATTTTTGGACCGGGTGAGATAAAAAAGCTGGGCCGGGAAATTAAAAAATTCGGCCCTAAAGCTTTTTTGATTACTGGCGGAAAATCTTTAAAAAATTCAGGAAATTTAGACCGGATCATTACTGCTCTTAAAGCCCAACAAATTTCGATTGATCATTTTGACGGACTAGGCCAAGAGCCCGAAATCAATGATATAGAAAGAGGAAGAAAAAAATTACTTTCATCAGGTGCGGATGTGGTAGTAGCCATTGGCGGCGGCAGCGTACTTGATGCAGGAAAAGCCATAGCAGGTTTAGTTTATGCAAAAAGTCCAGCAGAAGAATACTATTCACAACGAACTTTGACTCAAAAGGGATTACCTATTATCACTGTACCGACAACCTCCGGTTCAGGTGCGGAAGTAACCAAAAATGCAGTGATCATTAGCAGGCAAAAAAAAATAAAAGCCAGTATTCGAAGTGATTATATGATGCCGGAAACAGTCATTGTTGATCCGGAATTAACCTTAAGTTTGCCCCCTTCAGCAACCGCCTACTCTGGTATGGATGCTCTTTGCCAGGGAATTGAATCTTTTGTCTCAACCGGTGCCAATCCTATTACTGATGCTGTGGCGCTCCAATCAATAAAACTATGCTATCAAAATCTTCTTCCCGCCTATCAGAAAGGAGAAGACCTTGAAGCAAGGACAAAACTGGCCCTGGGAAGCCTTATGGCAGGGATTTCCTTGATGAATGCTCGTCTTGGTCTGGTCCACGGCCTGGTACATCCGCTTGGGGCCCTTTATCATATCCCTCACGGCCTTGGCTGTGCAGTTTTATTGCCCTTGATAATTGAATTTAATGCTTCTGCTGCTTCCCAGGCTAATGGAAAATATGCCCTCATTGCCAAAGCCCTTGGATTTTCCCCTCAAAATGATCAGCCAAAATTTGCAACAGGGAAACTCATTGAGTCGATACACCGCTTAAATGATTCTCTAGACATCCCTCAATCATGGAATCAAGAAAAGATAAAAATGGAATATTATCAAAAGGATTTATCAACAATCATAGAGGCCGCCTTACAATCCGGCTCCACCAAACATAATCCAAGACAACCCCTTCCAGAAGATATTGAAGAAATTATCAAAAAAATGGCATCCATTCTTTAGCCAGTTTACACTTTTTAATGCACCATGGTAAAAAAATAAGTATGGAAATTCAAAAAGCAAATAATCCTTCTATTATCTTGATTATTGAAGATGATGAAAACATGAGGGATACACTCGAAATCATCCTAAAAAAACAATACAGGGTGCTCAAGGCCCCTGATGGAGAAACCGGCCTTGAGCTTGTTAAAAAAAAACGAGGTAAATCTGATTTTATTAGACATCAAGCTGCCCGGTATGAACGGCCTTGAGGTTTTGAAAAATATAAAAGATCAATATGAATATATTGAAGTTATTGTAATTACCATGATCAAAAAAATTGATACAGTGGTCAAAGCTATAAAATTAGGCGCCTATGATTATGTGACCAAAGATTTTAATTACGATATAGTTCTGAATCTGGTAACCAGGGCTTTAGAAAAACAAGAGGATAAGAGGAAGTTGTTCTATTTTCAATCAGAAATGAAGCGCTTTTTCAAGGGTGATTTTGTTTTAAGTATGAATGAGAAGATGAAGGAGATCTATTCTACTATTGAAAAAATTGCCAATCTCCGAACCACTATTTTAATTACCGGTGAAAGCGGCACAGGCAAAGAGGTGATAGCCAGGATGATCCATGAGCAAAGTGATGAGCCGGCCAAACCTTTTGTGGTTGCCAATGTGGCTGCAATTCCTCAGGAATTAGTAAATTTCAAACTTAATCTAGTCATCTCTTATATTTCTATATCCCCTTCCGAAGGATAATCAATTCTCTGACGATGAAAATATTGTAGATGTATCTTCCCAGCAATATTATATATATGATAAAATAAATATAAAATTTATTATCTGTAATATTTATCGATAACAAAAAGATAAAAGATGGCGCTTTTAATTGATTTTAATTTGACAAAATCAAAACTTTGTATTATTTTTATAGAAACTCTTATCCCGAGTTATTCACAAAATCATCATGAGCAAAAAACAATTCTATTTAGAATATAGCTTTACTGATCATATATTTTATTGGCTTATACGATTAAAAAATTTAAATTACAGTTTTATACAAAAAACCTGGTTTAAAAACTCTCTCTAGGAGAAAAAGATGTAAAACATGAAATATAACTATATCGAAAGAGGGTTAGGGGAGTAAAAAAAAATAAACAACTGGCAGTGAAGTTATCACTTCACCTAAAATTTTAAATTAAACAGGGGATTAAGAGAAAATGGAAACAAAAAACAAAATATTCATTTTTGATACCACTCTTCGAGATGGAGAACAAGCAGCAGGTAATCATTTAAATTCTGCTGAAAAATTGGAAATCGCCCGTCAAATCTGCAGGCTAAAGATAGATGTTATCGAAGTAGGTTTCCCTGCTTCCTCTCCGGAAGATTTCAAGGCTGTTCAGTTAATTTCACAGGAAATTGACGGGCCGACTATTTGTGCCTTAAGTCGAGCTAAAAAAGAAGATATTGATAGTTGCGCAGAGGCCCTCAAACCAGCGAAAAAAAACCGAATTCATACAGGTATTGGCGTATCGGATATACATATGGAGCGGAAGTTACACAAATCAAAGGAGGAAATTCTAAAAATAGCTGTGGAAGCAGTGAAACACGCTAAACAGTATACTGAGGATGTTGAATTTTATGCAGAAGATGCAACGAGGGCGGATGTAAAATTTCTCTCTGATGTTCTTCAGGCTGTGATTGAGGCAGGGGCCACAGTAGTAAATATTCCCGACACCACTGGATATGCCATGCCTGAGTTGTACGGGCAGTTAATTCAGCAATTAAAGAAAAACGTACCCAATATTGATAAAGCCATACTTAGTGTTCATTGCCATAATGACTTAGGGTTGGCAGTTGCTAATAGTCTCGCAGGTATTCGAAATGGGGCCCGTCAAGTAGAGTGCACCATTAACGGGATTGGGGAGCGAGCCGGGAATACATCCCTTGAGGAAGTAATCATGGGGCTCTTAACCCGTAAAGACTATTTTCAGATAATCCCTCAAATACAAATTAAGGAATTATACAGGACGAGCCATCTGGTGGCTTATGCTTTTGGGATGAATGTGCCAAGAAATAAAGCGATTGTGGGCAGCAATGCTTTCTCCCACAGTTCCGGGATCCATGTGGACGGAGTTTTAAAAGATCGACTTACCTACGAAATCATCAATCCCGAGGATATCGGCTTTACTCAAAGCAAAGTCATCCTCACCGCCAGAACAGGCAGACACGGATTAAAGCATAGATTAAAAGAATTGGGCTACCCGCCATTTTCCCAGGAGAGGTTGGAAAAAGTTTACGATCGCTTTTTAGAGATTGCCGACAAAAAACAAATGATCTACGATGAAGATCTTGTTTCACTTATGGAAAATGAACTAAATACTAATGTTCAGACCTATTCTCTTGATTTCTTTCAAGTACTCAGTGGTACTGATGCCATCCCGACAGCAACAGTAAAAATTAAAAAGATGGAAAATGGAGACGAAACCATTATCATGGAATCAGCGCTGGGAGACGGTCCTGTGGATGCAGCTTATAAAGCTATTGACAAAGCCCTTGATTTTCAGGTAAAACTTGTTGATTATAATATCCGAGCGGTTACTTCAGGCGGTTCCGCCTTGGGCGAGGTCATGGTCAGTCTGTCTAAAGATGGGAAAAAAGTCTTTGATCACGGCAGCTCAACTGATGTAGTGGATGCCAGTGTAAGGGCTTATCTTGATGGAATAAATAAATTAGTGATAAAACTCCAACCAGCTGATTAATTTATAATTTTTACTTTATGAAAGACCAAGCCTATTGGATAAAAAAGCTTGATCTGAAAAAACACCCTGAAGGCGGATATTTCAGGCGAACATATCAATCAAACTTAGACTTAGAAAAGAACATGCTCCCGGCTTCCTTCGCAGGCAGCCGTTCTATAACAGCTATTTACTATCTATTATCAGGCGATGAAATCTCCGCCATTCATCGCCTTCATTCCGATGAAATGTGGCATTTCTATTATGGGGACACCCTTACCTTACACATCATAGACCTACAGAGTAATTATTTCCAAATAAAACTTGGTCAAAATAGTGAAAACAATGAATTCTTTCAAACAGTGGTAAAGGCAGGGTGGTGGTTTGGGGCCACAATCAACAACCCTTTTTCCTATGCCTTGGTTGGATGCACTGTTACCCTGGGGTTTGATTTTCAGGATTTTGAAATGGGTAAAAGAGAAGACCTTCTCAAACGATACCCACAGCATTCCAAAATCATAGAAATACTAACCAATCAAGAGAAAAAAAATATTTAATTTTTATGGAGATATCCGCGGTAATTTTCGATATGGACGGATTGATGCTGGATACGGAAAGCATCAATCGCCTTGCCTGGCAAAAGGCTTGCTCTGATTGGGGTTATGTAGTAAGTGATGATATTTATCATGGGGCAATAGGAAGGACAATTTACGATACAAAAAAAATCTTTCTTGAGATATTCGGACCTAATTTTCCTTTTGACGAAATCCATAAAAAAGAACACCACTATTACAAAATCCACGTTGCTCAGTATGGTATATCAATAAAACCCGGGCTTCCGGAGTTATTGGACTTTATTGATACACTTTCAATTTGTACAGGAGTGGCCAGCTCTACCAGAAAAAAAACTGTTCTACAAAAACTCTATCAAAAAAATCTTCTCCAAAGATTTGATGTCGTAATTGGAGGAGACGAAATTCAAAAGGGAAAACCAGCCCCGGATATTTACCTGGCCATGTCTAAAATGCTCAACACTCAAGTGAACCAATGTCTTGTGCTGGAAGATTCAGAAGCAGGAATAAAAGCAGCCTATCAGGCAGGAATGGTCCCTATTATGGTCCCTGATCTAAAGCAGCCTTCAAATGAGATAGCCGCCCTGACCTATAAAATTTTCCCTTCCTTAAATGAGGTAAAACATTTTCTTTCAATTCAAAAA
>JAUWIR010000599.1 GCA_030605265.1 Pseudomonadota bacterium
AGCTTTACGAAGGAATTTATTTAAGGCAAGCATGTTGAGGGATTTGAGGATGATTTGATATCTGTATAGGCCCCTGATTTGAAAAAAAGGGGCCTGAGCCGGCCCAAGGATGATGATTTCGTCAGGCTTTAGGGCAATAAAAAGATCCATTAATTTTTCTACACTGTATTTGAGGGTATTTACTTCAGCTCCTTTAATGATGATATTGATCATTTTCCCTAAAGGAGGATAGCCTAATTCCTTTCTGTAAAGGATTTCCTGATGATAAAAACCAAGGTAGTTCATTTGACAGGCACATTGAAGACTATAATGAGAAGGGCTAAAGGTTTGAATAATTACTTCCCCGGGAACTTCACCTCTACCGGAACGACCTGCAACCTGGGTTATTAATTGAAAGGTCCTTTCAGCTGCTCGAAAATCCGGAAGATTCAAAAGGGTATCTGCGGCGACTACACCAACCAAAGTAACCTTTGGAAAATCCAGCCCCTTGGCAATCATCTGCGTTCCAATAAGAATATCGATTTCTCCCCTGCCAAGTCGAGAGAGGATTTGTTGGTGAGAATTTTTTCTGGTGACCGTATCCTGATCCATTCTTTGAATTCTTGCTTTAGGAAAGAATTTTCCGGCTTCTTCCTCAACTTTTTGCGTGCCAAAACCGATAGGCTGAAGAATCCCTTTACAATTAGGACAGGTTGTAAGCACTTTTGAGACGTAACTACAGTAATGGCAGCGAAGTATATTTTGGCTGGAATGATAAGTAAGAGAAACACTACAATGTTTACATTTGGGAACATATCCACACAGGCGGCAAAGCAGGAAGCTGGAAAATCCTCTTCGGTTTAAGAAAAGAATGGTCTGCTCTTTTTTTTGAAGCCGTTGACGAATCCCCTGTATCAACGCTTGAGAGAAAAGGGGGGCACTTTTCTGTTTCCGAAACTCCTTTTTCAAATCTATGAGCTGAATGTTTGAGAGGGAATGTGTCGTAGCCCTGGTGGGTATTTTTAATAGCTTAAAAAATCCTTCTTGTGCTAGATGGAAAGATTCTAATGAGGGGGTTGCAGATCCTAAAATTAAGACTGCCTGATGAATTTTGGCCCTCATCAGGGCCACTTCTCTGGTATGATATCGAGGAGCATTATCTTGTTTATAAGAGGTTTCATGTTCTTCATCAAGAACAATAAGTCCAAGGTCCGCTAAGGGAGCAAATATTGCGGATCGCGCACCAATGACTACCCTGGCTTCGCCTTGATGTATTCTCCTCCATTCATCATAGCGTTCGCCCTCTGAAAGACCACTGTGAATAACAGCTATTCGGTCTCCAAATAAATGATGAAACCGGTTTATGAGCTGGTGAGTCAAAGAAATTTCCGGAACTAATACTATAGCTGTTTTCCCTGATTTCAAAGAATGTAAAACTGCTTGAAGATAAACATAGGTTTTGCCGCTTCCGGTTATTCCATGAAGTAAAAAAGGGGTGAAGCATTTATTATCAAGGGCTTTTTGGATCTGAGTGATGGATTTTTGCTGATGGTAATTGGGGGTAATTTTTTTTTCTTCTGTATTTTCTTTTATCAATACCGGTTTTCGATAGATTTCTTTTTCAGATACTTCAATGAGTCCTTTTTGAATAAGACTATTAACAGTCTGATGAGTTGCTTTGGTTGCCTCTAAAACACGGGGAAGTAAAACCTCTCCGTGTTTTAGAAGAAAACTAATAATAGCAGTTTGTTTAGGGGCTTTTTTTTCATAAGCTTGAATAAATTTTGTTATGTCAGGCCCTTCATTGGTAAGTTGAAGATATTTTTGTTTTTTTATTGGAAGACTCTGTTTGTGAAAACCTAGCTTAGCAGGAAGGGCACCTGCGATAACATTGGCCAGAGAAGTTATATAATAATCTGAAATCCATTTAAATAATTCCATCAATGGAGGGGATATGATGGGAGAATCATCCAAGATGTTGATAATCTCTTTACATTCCTGAAGAGTTGTTTTATCAATGAGTTCGACAATATGGCCCATTAGACGGCGATTCCGGAAAGGAACAAGAACTCTTTTTCCCACCTCAGCTTTTTTGATTAATTGCTGAGGAATTTGATAGGTAAAAAGTTTATCTGAAGGGATATTGACACACACCTGTGCAAAATATGAATTCATTGCTTATTTACGCCTTGTCATATTCGCTGCGAATTAATTGAATATCCAGCCAGGTTAAATTTTTATCTTTTGGATGTTGAAGAAGGTGGTCGGGAGAAAAGGTTGGAATGACTTTAATTGCTTTATTATTAGTAGTAAAGGGAATGACCTTACCTCTTATGTCTTCAAAGGGAGTTTCCGTTTGTAAAATGAATTTGGTTGCTTTTCGGCCCAGGGTACAGATTATTTCAGGATTAAGAAGGCCTAATTCCTGAAAAAGGATAGTTCGACAGTTTCGGGTCATACTTGAAAAATGCTCTTTTTCTTGGAGAGGACATTTGATACAGTAAGTAAGGTAAACATTGTTTCTGGCAATTTTAATAGAGGAGAGAATTTTAGTTAATAATTCTCCCCTTTCTCCTAAGAAAGGTTTTCCCTGAACAGATTCTTCACTGGTTGGCGCATATCCAATAATAACTAAGATTGGAGAGCTGTTGCCTGCTCCACCTACTGCCTTTGAATTTAGAGAACAGGGATTTTCGTTTTTTTTATGAGGAGTTTCAGCCTCTGTGCCTTTGTGCCTTTGTGCCTTTGTGCCTTTGTTTTTTCCCGGTATCTTCCCAAGTAACCACCCGATTCCAAAAAGGCAGAGAAGGCCAAAGGCAAAGGTGAAATATCCGGACCAATCGTGAAATACGGTAAGAGCAAATTTTGCCCCAAATCCTCTTCCCGCGAGGGCAAGACCCGCAATGCGGCTGGTATTGGTAAACAAAGCAATAGGCACAGCCATAACTACAATTACCGCCCGCCTCCAGAGTTTTTTCTGGGTAAGATAAGCAAAGACAAAGCTCAAGGCAACCA
>JAUWIR010000546.1 GCA_030605265.1 Pseudomonadota bacterium
CTCACCGGCAAAGTTAATGATTATGGAGTATTTGCTGCTCAACAATTTATAGATAAAGATTTTTTAACTACCCAAATTTCTTATAAGCTCAATCTAAAAGGACCCAGTGTTACCCTTTACACAGCTTGTTCTACTTCTTTAGTAGCTATTCATATGGCTTGCAGAGCTTTAATCGGTGGTGAATGCGATATAGCCTTAGCCGGTGGTGTTACCATAACCTCACCGGAAAAGGCAGGCTACCTTCATCAAGAGGGAATGATTATGTCCCCTGACGGCCATTGTCGGGCCTTTGATGCCAAAGCTCAAGGAACGGTAAGCAGTGAAGGCGCAGGAATAATTGTGCTCAAAGCCCTGGAAAATTCCCTTGAAGATAATGACTCTATCCATGCAGTTATTAAAAGCTCAGTTATAAACAACGATGGGAAAAGAAAGGTGGGTTTTACTGCTCCCAGTATCCAGGGGCAGGCAGAGGTAATCAGGGCTGCTATAGATCTGGCTGAAATAGATGCGGAAAGTATAGGTTACCTGGAAGCCCATGGCACCGGGACTGCCTTGGGGGACCCCATTGAAATTGAA
This sequence comes from Pseudomonadota bacterium, assembly GCA_030605265.1. Classification (GTDB taxonomy): domain Bacteria; phylum SZUA-182; class SZUA-182; order DTGQ01; family DTGQ01; genus JAUWIR01. The sequence continues at coordinate 577 of JAUWIR010000546.1, forward strand.
GCATTAAGATTAGCTTTTAATACTAATAAAAAAAGTTTTTGTGGTATTGGTTCGGTGAAAACAAACCTCGGACACCTTGATTCAGCTGCTGGTGTAGCCAGTGTAATAAAAACCATACTGGCTATGAAGCACAGGGTAATCCCCAAAAATTTGCATTTTGAAATACCTAATCCTAAAATTCAATTTGAAAAAACTCCCTTCTATGTAGTAAACGAATTGAAAAATTGGGATAATGGGGCATATCCTCTTCGGGCGGGAGTAAGCTCTTTTGGTATTGGAGGGACGAATGCTCATATTATTCTGGAAGAAGCGCCTAAAATAGAAATTGTCTCCAAAAGCAGATTATACCAACTTCTTTTACTTTCTGCTAAAACAAGCTCATCTCTTGATAAGCTCACTGAAAATTTGGCCAACCATTTACAAAAAAACCCGAACCTCAATCTTGCGGATGCTGCTTACACCCTGCAAACAGGCAGAAGTTCTTTTCCCTATAGAAGAATATGCGTCTGCTCTCATATATATGAAGCAATAAAAAAATTATCCTCAAATAAAATAAAAGGGTCTATTACTTTCACTAAGGAAGAAGATAAATATGTTGTCTTCATGTTTTCCGGCCAGGGCTCCCAATATGTAAACATGGGAAAAGAGTTGTATGATACGGATATTACCTTTCGCCAAGAGCTTGACAGATGTTTTCATATCCTCTGCCAGATCACAGGTCATGATCTAAAAGAGGCGCTTTACCCCTCTTCTGAAGCCCCCTCTTCTAAAATTCCCTCTTCTAAAATTCCCTCTTCTGAATCTGATATTGATAGTATACATCAAACCAAATATGCTCAACCCCTCTTATTTATTTTTGAGTATGCTTTGGCCAAGCTCTTAATGAGCTGGGGAATCAAGCCAAGGGCCATGATTGGCCATAGCATCGGTGAATATGTTGCCGCCCACCTGGCAGGTGTTTTTTCCCTGGAAGAGGCCATCAAATTAGTAGCTCTCAGGGGGGAATTAATGCAAAAACTCCCTCAGGGAAAAATGCTCAGTGTGCAAATGGAAGAAGAAGATTTAAGGTCTCTATTAAAGAAAGAAGGTTATAAGGAATTGTCCCTGGCAGCTTCCAACAGTACCTCCCTGAATGTTGTCTCCGGGCCGAAGGAGGCCATAGACCTTTTTGAAGAGCAATTAAAAGAAAAGGGACATGTTTATACATCCCTTCATACATCCCATGCCTTCCATTCAAAAATGATGGAGCCTATTTTAGGTGATTTTGAAAACTATGTAAGCCAGGTAAAACTTCATAATCCCAATATCCCCTATCCAGGAAACCTCAGTGGAGACTGGATAAAAAATGAGCAGGCAACAAGCCCTCAGTATTGGGCAAAACATATCAGGGAGACAGTCCAATTTGCCGGAGGAATGGAAAAGCTCCTGCAAAAGAAAAAGGCCGTCTTTTTTGAAATAGGGCCTGGAAAATCCTTAAGTATATTTACCGAACAGCACAAAAAAAAGCTCCCGGAACAAAAAGTAATCAATATCATAAGGCATCCCAAGGAAAAAATCTCTGATGTAAAATACCTTATCTCAAAGGTAGGAGAAGCATGGCTGGCCGGTGTGTCTATTGACTGGGCCGGATTTTACTCTAAAGAGAAAAGAAAGCGGGTGTCTTTGCCAACCTATCCCTTTGAGCAACGAAGCTATAAAATCAAGGGAAGCCCTTTTAAATTAGGGGCGGATTTTATACCTCAGCTGAATTTACAGACTAATTTACAAAAACTCAAAAATATGTCGGACTGGTTCTACTCACCTGGATGGGAACAATCCCCTGTCATAAGCAACCAAGGGAATAATTTTTCCCAACACTATTCCTGGCTCGTTTTTCTTGATGAAGGTGTATTCGCAAGTGCCTTCATTGATAAATTAATTAAAAGAAGGCACAAAGGCACAGAGGCTTTAAAAGAAGGCACAAAGGCACAGAGGCACAGAGGCACAGAGGCTGAAGCTCCGCATAAAAAAAATGAAAATTCCTATGCTTTTAAATTAGAACAAAAAAATCAGCATGTTATAACAGTTAAACCAGGCCCCTATTTTCAGAGAGAAAATGATAAGACCTTTATTATAAATCCGGCAAATGAAGATCACTACCATAAGATGCTCAAATTCCTTAAAGATTCGGCTGTTTTCCCTGACAAAATAGTCCATTTATGGAACATCTCTCAAGATAAGGACCAAGCTAAGAGCAGTCCTCTGTTTTTAACTGATCTTGATGAATCACAGGACAGAGGATTATTCAGCCTGCTTAATATAGCCCGATCAATTGGCAGTCTGCATATAACAAAAAAAATTCAACTAGATGTTATTACCAATAGCATGCAAATGGTTTTGGGAGATGAATTAGTCAGGCCGGAGGTGTCAACCTTATTGGGGGCAGTGAAAATAATCCCCTTGGAATATACTAATATCAAATGCCGCAGTATTGATATTAGTATTCCGGCCTTACCTGAGAAAGATAGAGACCTTTGCATAGACATTGATTGTAAAGGCCCCGTCCCTATTCCTGACTCATCCGGGAAGGATATAAGCCTTCTTCTTGATAATTTGTGTAATGAGTTGTGTAATGAGTTTTTCAATATGTCAAAAGATACTATTATTGCTTACAGAGGAAGGAATCGATTGATAAAAAATATAAAACCGGTTAAGTTAAAAGAAGGCACAGAGGCACAAAGGCACAAAGGCACAAAGGTTGAAACTCCGCATATAAAAGAAGGCACAGAGGCGCTCTATACAATCAAGTTAGAAAGCAGGGGGGATTTACCTCAACGGTTTAAAATGAGGGGAGTTTACCTTATAACCGGTGGATTCGGAGGTATGGGTTTTGAAATAACCAAATATCTGGCAGAAAAATATCAAGCACAATTAATTTTAGTCGGA
>JAUWIR010000213.1 GCA_030605265.1 Pseudomonadota bacterium
GATCGGCTATGTCCAAAACCACAGTTCGCCTGATTTCTTTCTCTTGGTTCTCCGGTCTTTCAATAACATAAGGGGGTTCAAAAGAAGCTACTGGTTTTCTCCCCCCTCCGTTGACCAAAATTTCATTGAGTTTCCTTCGCAGATCAGGGCTTGTACCATGAACGATAGCATGGAGAGAGGCTAAGATAGCCTTTGATCTCCCTGCAAATACTGCCTGCCGCAGGCGGTTTAACCTACTGGTAGATAGAATGTCATCCCCCCGCTTGAGGTCCTCTATTTTCTCCAGCAGTTCCTCGAAAGCAGAGACCTCATAAGGCCTGCAAAAAAGATAAGGCCGCTCTGTATCCTGGCTGTAGGATGGAATCCTCTCCCGAATTTTCTTCCGGTAACCTTCCGGATCTTCCGAGCCGGGATCACTGAGCACCGTAAAGTCAATAGTGCTGCCAGGCAGGCTTTTGCCACCCGCCATCTTTCTGATATTGTCTTCACATGCACGTCTTTTGGCGTTTTTGAGTAGTTCCTTCCCTGCCTGAATAGCCTTGGCTACCGGATACTTATAATGGAAAAAGACTATGCCGGCGGAGGCGGTCAGAGGAAAACCAAACTCTTGGGTGTACTTCTCAAAATTGTTGATGATCTGTATCGCTGTCTGACAGGCCTTTTTAGGCTTTACCAGCATGACCAGATCATCTCCTCCCAATATCAGAACATTAAATGGTGCTTTCTCATCAGCCTTAGGGTAGGGGAATAGGGATGACAGTATTTCCACTGCACTGCAATTCATCGCCTCATCTACCTTGTCCGAGAATTTTTTCAGTGCTTCCTTTTTTCTGATACCATAAATGGTTTCACCCATGCCGTTTCCATCAAGATAGATAAGACCCAACCACTTTTCACCCTCTTTTTCGCCTTTAACCATATCCTCAAAAGAGGTAGGACGAAGGCGGTAATATTCTTTTTCTTGGCCCATTTTTTTCCATTGGCCAGTCCCAAACCCAGCCCAACAACGAGGCCATCTCTTCTCCCTGCCGAGAGATCCCTGATCGGACTGATTGTTTAATTGGCCCATGGATGTATGGGACTCTTCCCCCTCCATGTTATTTCTTCTATAACGCTCCTTTTTGGCGCAACTTAGACATAAGTAACGGTCTTGTTGGGTATGATCGTCTTGGATGATACCGGATGCATCACTGGTGCCTCTTCCACATGACTCACACCTTTTAAGGAAAGCCCCGCCGGGAAGCATGACAGGAAGGCGAGGTATGCCTTTTTGCAGGGATATCTTTTGGTCTAATTGCTCAAGTGCTAAAGAGAAGTGTTCCTCCTTTTCATACTTAACCCAGGCCCCGCTTATGGTTCCTCCGCAGGTTGTCTGCACATAGTGATTACAAAGATCGGCGATCAGATTATCCATAGCATTGATAATCTGATCATCAGGCATGGCATTAGGTAACCTGTATTCAACGAGCAGATTTCCACCCCCCTGAATGATCCGTTCTTTCTGGTATTGCTTTTTATCACTCACCAAATCCAGTGGGCTTTCCATTATTTCAGGTAGTTGTTTGAAAATCATATCATCTATAAGTTCACTAGCTGCCTGGATTTGTTTAAGCTTGCCGGTAAAAAAGATATAGTCATGAATACTGTCTGAATCCAGTTTTACTAAGAGATTAATGCTCATAAAATCACTTATCCGTTTAGTCGTTGATCCCTTTGACCAATGTTGTAATCATATTGGCAAAAAGGACTTTTCCAGTATAAGAATTTGCCGTGGCGAAATCCACACAATTATTGTTGCCGTCAGTAAAGGTGATCAAAGGTAAGGATGCTTGATCATTTTTCAGTCGACCTATTAGCTGCACAAAAAGAGGATCAGAGCTGTCTGGATGGGGGTGATGGTAAACAATTTTTACATATTTATTTTTATATGCGCCATCTGCCATCTTATTATCAATTGCTGTGTAATCAGTGAACTCCAACTTTAAATGAGGGATGATTCCAGTGAGGCTTGGGCGGTAACTATCTATCAAATTGGGATCGGCTATAAATAAAATTTTTTGAGTAGGTGCTAAGGCCAACAATTCTCTGCTTATAGCTTGGTAATCGATTGACTGGGGAAGCTTAAAAAATGGCGGCAGCTTTTTCGCCACTTCGTTATATAAGTCCTTAATGAGTTCAGGTTTGTCCAAATTGATAGCCTGCATTCTGCCAAATTGATGTGGCAAATCTTTTAACATGAGTCCACCATAACAGATAGGTACCACTGGTTTATCCTGCAAAAAGATCGCGCCGGCCTCAAAATGCAGCCACGGTGCCTCGATAGACTTTGGACTACACATTAACAGCAAGACATCCGTTTTGCGCAGATTGTCCAATATTCCTGCAAACCATTCCTTACCAAGCTCTAAACCTTTGGAGGAAAGAAAAGGATACACTAATCCCGAAAAATCAGTCTCAAGGCATTCTTTGAGTTTGCGGGCTAAGTCTTCCTCTTCAGTGATATGACTTATAAATATGTGAAGTTGCTTATGAATTTGCTCTTGATTCATATACCGCCTCTCTCATCTTTATTATAATTTCCCGTACTAATTAGTAACCTCATACCTCCCCAGGCCAAAGCTACTCCCCTTGCCTATGTGCACATATTCCCCTAATTTTATATATGACCAAAAAGGCCCCAAATCTCCCTCATAGGTGATCCCTCCGATAAATCCCCCCATTTTCATCCTGGTTTCTTGACGATTCGAATATCTTTCCCAATCCTGCCAAGAAAGGGATTTATGAATTGTTTTCACCTTTTTAGATTCTTCAATAAGTTCCTTAAAGCCATCACCATCTAGCTTTTCACCACAATGAAAATAAGACAAAAGGGAAATACGCCTGAGGATATTCCTGAAGAATACATGGAATTCGAGATTTTTAGTGAGATGGTTTTCATACTTAATCCGGGTAGGGGTAATGAATGATAACTGAACCTTGGATGGTGAGTTATCAACAATATCAGTCCACTTCTTAATACCATTATGATCAACTAACTTCTTATCATCACCCCGGTAAATGACATCACCATTATCCTCAGCTACTTGTAGTAATTTAAATTTCCCCTTACCCTGGCCGATACCTATGCTCCCAAGTTCCTCAAATGCATAGATAAAATATGGGAGGTAATCTACTGCCCTGCCAATTAGTACAAGTCCAAAACTAAGTTCATTTTCCGAATTATAGATTCTTTTTTCTTCTATAGGAGGCTCAATAACAAAAGGATGAGGAGCATCAGTCATCTTTCTTAATATTTGAGTATCTTTAGGGATAGGGGTTTCAAACACCCAGGAGTATATACATTGCTCTTTAAGAAGGCAGTCCGAACAATCCTTTCCCCGAAAAACACATACAATTCTTCTGAAGGCATGTCCGAACCCTCCACGCAATGTAGATCCTTTGTATTTAGGTAATAGGAGAGTTTTTTCTCCCCGGATAGTGAAGATGTATTTGGCAAAATTAAAGGATTGCATTATTACTCACCTTGATTTTCAAATTTAAACACTGATTATAATGAATTATTTAGATATTTACAAGAACAAATCAAAAATCTTAGATAAATGTTTATGAAGTGAATTAAATAGATGCTGCTGTTCCGATAATTTATTTATTGAAAGTATAATGGAATCTTGATATAAAATAAAAATAGCGAAGTTCGGGGTCAAACCTCCACTATTGACTATATTGACTAGGTGCCAATCTTTACTTATAAATAAAAAACAATTGGTATCTTTTTAGTCAATAGTGGAGGTTTGACCCCATTTTCCTTGCTTCCCTAGCTGGAGTGATGGCAGTACTGAAAATCCAAGGATTGTCGCAGATGTAATCTCTGATAAGAATATTACAGCAAACTTTACCTATACAAATATTCATCCCATTGTTGATGCAGGTCCTAATCAGATTATTGAAGAGGAAAGCATAGTAAAGTTAGATGGTTCAAACTCATATTCTATTAATGGCCATATAACCACTTACATGTGGACCCAAATTAATATAGGGAGAACAATAGTTAATTTGGCTAATCCATCCTCTGTAAAACCAACATTTATAAGTCCGAGTGTCATCGAAAATGGTGAAAGTTTAATCTTTCAATTAACTGTAACTAATTCTTGCGGCATTCAATCTACAGATACTTGTATAGTCAATGTCATTAAGACAAATAAACCCCCTGTCGCTAATGCAGGTCCTGATCAACAAGTCTCTGAAGGGACAACTGTGGATTTAGATGGTTCAAACTCCCTTGACACTGATGGTAATATTATTTCTTATATGTGGGAACAAATTGAAGGGAATGAAGTCCATTTGGACTTTGCAGATTCTGCTCAAGCCTCCTTTTTTGCTCCTTATGTCGCGCCGGATGATGAAACATATGTTTTTCAATTGACTATTATTGATAATGGTGAACTCATATCTACAGATACGTGTATTATAAATATAGGAAATAACATACCGCCTATTGCGAATGCCGGGGAAGATCAAACAGTAATTGAAGGGAAAACGGTTACACTTAATGGTTCGAATTCCGTTACCATGGATGGTAGCACTGTCCTATACAAATGGCAACAGATAAGTGGTGCTCCAGTAACCCTATCTAATACTATTGTTGCTAGGCCGACCTTCGTTGCACCACCAGTGAGCAACAATGGCCACGATGGTATTGAAGTGTTGATATTTTTATTAACAGTTACAGATAATAGGGGATCAAAGGATTCTGATGAAGTTAAAAAGACCATAAATGATAATGGAATAATAGGTTTTCAAGAAAATGTAATCACAACAATTACTAGTACTACTAAAGAATTGGGTATTGAAATAAACGAAGATAAAGGTAGCATAATTAGTTTTGAGACTATTGATCCAAACACAATAGACGGCGTTACAAAAAAACCGGATGATTTGCCATACGGACTTATAGATATTGGAATTAAAGTATATACTCCGGGAGAGAACGTGGAAGTTACCATTCATTTATCAAGTCCTGCACCAGAAGACTATAGGTGGTATAAATACAGTGCGACAAAGAGATGGTACGATTTTAGTGAAAACGCTATTTTTAATGTTGATAGGACACAGGTAACTCTGATTTTAAGTGATGGTGGTAGTAGCGATGAGGATGGTGTAAAAAATGGAGTAATTATAGACCCTAGTGGTTTAGGAATATTTTACCCCACAGAATTTATTGATCCCAATAATCCAGGTATCACGGATGAAAATGATAATGGTGGTTCTGGGGATGGGGAATTAGTCGGTGGTGGCTGTTTCATCATGTCTCTAAAGTAGAAAGCGTTGAAAAAGTAAAAAGCGTTGAATGCGAGCGTGAATAACTAAAAATATTCGAATAGTTAAGTGGCAAGCCTCGCTTTCAACGCTGATTGAACAAGCCTGCTTCGCATGGCCACCTTATTTGCGCTTTGAATCAAATTTTAGTGGGGCTATTTTGCTTGCATATATGTTTTCACAGATAGCCCTGCCTATTCCACCATTACAAATCCAGTGTAAACCATAAATACTCCACCATCACCACTCCAAAATAATTTCAAAACAGAAAGGATACGATTAGTTATTAAAAACATGCTTCTACCCATAATTAGGTTTTTTTAATTTTACACGGAATGAGCCAAGATAGTCTTAGACCATGGAAAGAGCCATTATGGATACAAGGATGCCATGACGGTAAGTATTTGGCCTGCCTGGATTGGTGATCCCAAAAGAACCATCTTTTTCTTGCCTTGATAAGATATAATCGATACCATGTTGAAGTGATGATTTATTTTCCAAATTGAGTATCTTTACACACATGATTATCTCGGCCAGTACATCTAAATGTGTTGCAGTAATAGCCCATTCGATAGACTGATCAAATAATTCTGAAAAAAAAGCTTGATTCTCGACAATGATGATGGGTGGTGGAAGTTCGCCAAAATCCGTCAAAGGGAATATTTCATGTGTCATGAAATAGATGGTCGTAGCAATCAGATCGATATACCTTGGATCAAATTGAGCTCTAATGTGTTGGAAAAGCATTTTCTGATGCACCTCCAGAAAGAGAGTACTTTGAGGTAAAAGTTCTTCTAGGGTCTTAGGAGGCATATAACCTAATCTTTCAAGATATATAGTATTCCATATTTGGCTTGTTATGTGTAGGGAGTATAAGTGTGGATTGGTAATTATTTGATTCCCTATTATTTTCTTAAAATCCACGGTATCTAGTCTCAATTTTTTAGTAATTGCAGCAACAGCTAGAAACACGGTGTATTCAAATGGTTGTATCTTAAAATCCTTTTTGGAAGCAATCAACTCTAATCTTTTTTTGATTTCCCTAATATAGTAACTTTTTCTTGATGGATCCTCTTTATATTTATCTGTATGTTTACTCAAAATATAAAAGGTTATTATCTCTTCCAATATCTCTATCAACATGCCATCAGTAAAACTGGCCGGATGTTCATTGACCCAGGTAAGTGCCATGTTGATCGATTTTTTGATATTCTCTTTTTTGGAATCTGGTGATTTTCCCCGATGACATGATATCATTAATGAGATAATTACTAATGTGACTATCCATCTTGATAGGCTATTATACTTACGATACATATTTGATATCCTTCTATTTAATCGTTTCATACTTTCATGATAAAACTATCTGCAATATAATATTTCATGTATAGATTAAGATGTTTAGTTCGTCAAGGTTAATTCTGATTCATTGTGGGACAGGTGAATTAGCCGAAGCAAGGGATTTATTTCTCTTTCACAAATAATAACCTCATAGTCGATAAAGTTGTTAAACTCGATGGAAATAATACAAATATACTGATTTTATCCCAGAGTATATCTGCAATAAGAGAAGAAGGCAGAGCTTACAAGGCAATAATCGTTGAAAGCCGCTCAAACTGCTCGCATTATATATGATTGGCCTAAGTCCTAAAACAAACATTTTTGCACCGGCGCCAACGTCCCTTTATGCAAACCATATAGAACAAATGTAACAAAAATTGCAAAATAGTTCCCCACCTCAATACGTTTTTGTTTCTCATTGAGAACATAATAATAATTATTTAATGGGTAAAAGTCAAATATAATTCCACCCTAATTTTCCCTAAAAAGCACTATAGATATTGATCTTGTGAGATGTGTACGAAGTTCGGGGTCAAACCTCCACTATTGACTATATTGACTAGGTGCCAATCTTTACTTATAAATAAAAAACAATTGGTGGAATGGTTCCCTAAATTGTGATTTTCGATAGAGATATTTGTGGCTTCGACAATCCAATTGTTGAAAAAAAATTAGTAGCACCGAAGTCATCCAGGTTAATTTTGGCTCGCTGCATGGCACTGGTAC
>JAUWIR010000432.1 GCA_030605265.1 Pseudomonadota bacterium
GCTTATGGAGGCCCTTACGCCCTGGCAGAGGAAAAAATTGGTCCCAATCATTCGCCGGAGCCTTACCTTGAAATTAACTCACCTATATATGTTGGGGAAATTATTCGGCTCAATGCCATGCAAAGCAAAGATCCTGATGGTGATATGTTGCACTATCAATGGGAGCTTAGGTCTTCTCCTTCCGGAAGTAAGACAAAAATTTTTCGCCCTCAAAAAGCGAAAACCAGCTTGCGGGCTGATCAGCCTGGGAATTATCAAATTTTCCTTAAAGTCAGTGATAGATGGGGAGCTGTGGCGGAAACAACAAAAACAGTAGAAGTACAAAAGAACCATCCTCCCAGTGCTTACGCGGGAGAAGATATGGATGAGATCAGTGTAGGGGATATAATAAAATTTTTTGGAGATATTAGCAGTGATGACGACCAGGATTTACTCTCTTATCATTGGCAATTTATTGGCTATCCCAAGAAAAGCACCTCTCAACTTTTAGACCCCTTCTCTGTTTCTCCTTCTTTTACCATAGATCAGCCCGGGTGTTATATCTTACAACTAGTGGTTAATGACGGATATATTGAAAGTGAACCGGCAACAATTCTTATTAATACAGTCCATGAAGCTCCTGATAAAATCAGGCACGTTCCGGAGCAGTACCCAACCATACAAAGCGCTGTTGACGCAGCCCAAGCCGGAGATAAGATAATAGTCCATGGAGGCATTTATCGAGAGGCAATATATATTGATAAGCCTATTGATCTTGAGGGTATTGATTGGCCAATAATTGATGGCGGAAGTCATCCTGGAAATGTTGACACAGTAAAAATAGGGAATTTGGGGAATCGCGCCGGTTCCTTTGAGGGTTTTGTAATCACCGGCGGTGGCGCCGGTCCTTTGGGGCATGGATTGAGTGCGTGGGATTCCTCCCCTATTATCAGGAACAATAAATTCACCGGGAACCCTAACAATGGTTTAGGTATCCACGGCAATCAAATACTTACTCAAAAAGCGGAAGTATTTGAAAATATTGTGTATGAAAATAAGGGAGGTATCGGAAATGGGCGGGGGAGCTGCGGCCGCATCCACCATAATTATGTATTTAATAATCGGGTTTTTGGCATCGGCTGTCGCGGTTTTTCTTCTCCCCGCATCGAGTATAACCATATTTTTGGAAATTTTATCGGCATAGGCATGAGAGAGGTCTCCTCCCCAAAAGTAGTTGGTAATTATATTTATCGAAATGTCAGCGGCATCCGTTTCAGCCCGGTTTCAACTGTAAAAGCATCGGTAGTGGATGATATTCTGATCCATAATAATTGTATTTTTGAAAATCAGGAAAATGGGATTATGGTCTCCTCCTTCAATTTATCAAAAGTGATCATCACTAATAACACGGTTGATTCAAATAATAGCGAGAATAGAGAGCGAAGAGGGGCCGGCATAATTTTGGGCTGGCCGTGGCCTGCAAGTTTTGAGGCGGTAATCCAAAATAATATTATTACCAATAATGGGCAAAGAGGCATTTGGAATTATATCGGCACAGAGGATTTTAAAAGACCAGGTGCATCACTGACCATTTCACACAATAACATATGGAACAATAAGGAAAATTATCTGGATTGTAATGCCCCGGCCACTGATCTTTCCATAGATCCTCTATTTGCGGCCTATGGAGATGAGCCATGGAATGGCTATTTTTTAAATTCGGCAAGTTTTTGCATAGATGCCGGCTCACAAAATGCAGAAAATTTGGATCTTAAAGAAGCTACAAATGATCTACAATTATATTCTGATACAGGAAGGGTTGACCTTGGATATCATTATCAACCGGCGGATTTAGAACGACAAATTCCTGCATTGGTAAGAGAGAATATTGAAAAATTAACCTCCTCTTCCTTCCCTCATTAATTCGAGGGGTATTTTATCGAATAAATAAGTCAGCGAACTTTAAAAAAAAAGGAAAATAATGTCATGGACAGAGAACGCGCTATATCTCTAGTAAAACAAAAGGTGAAAAATAAAAACCTTATAAAACACATGTTGGCCACCGAAGCGATTATGCGCAAATTAGCTGAACATTTTGGGGAAGAAATAGATATCTGGGGATTGGCAGGATTGGTCCATGATGTTGACTATGATGAAACCCTCAATACCCCGGAACTTCATGGCAAATTAGGTGCAAAGATGCTCGATGAGGTTGGAGCTGATGCCCAAATTATTCAGGCTGTGCTGTCCCACTGTCCTCATTATTCCAAGACAAGAGAATCTCGCCTTGAGATAGCCCTTTATGCATCAGATCCCTTATCAGGGCTGATTGTCGCAGCAGCTCTAATTCATCCTGATAAAAAACTGAAAAGCCTCAATACAGCCTTTGTCCTTAAACGATTTGGAGAAAAATGGTTTGCCAAAGGCGCCAACAGAGATCAGATCAAAGCCTGCCAAAAGATTGATATTCCCTTGGAACAATTTATTGAGATTGGGCTTTTAGCCATGCAGGGGATCGCCAATGATTTAGGGTTGTAATTTTTTTTATTTGATAGCGGAAATATCAGCATAATCTAACTGACAGACGCAACTGCATTTTGAAAGGGGCAGGTTTAATCTATGCCATACAGGTGCGGATTCTTTACAAAGAGCAAATTTGCAATCCGAATATTTTCTTATTTCCTTGATGATAAAACCAAAGATCTCCACTCTCTTGTCTTCACTAAAGCTGTATTTGCCTGATTTAGGTTTTTTTGCTCCGGGGAATATTTTTGGAGGAAACATTGGTTTCATGCCTTTTAACAGTTAAAAGGTTATCTACATTTTCACTTTTGGTGAGCATATAAAGGTACCCCTTTTGGGTTTGCCCGAACCAGGGGATGAATGCTTCAGCAGCTTTTGTCAGATGATCCATGGAAAGGGAGTCGGCAAGCTCGCCGCTATTGAAAATCACTGAAGTTTTTGCTTGATTGAGTTTTTTTTGAATCTTTTTTTTTATCCTGTCATATTGCAGCCTGATGGTAATAAAAGGGAATACCGCCCGATAAGTGAGTTTCAGGTAACACCAGTCACATTTATAAAAGCAGCCATTGGAGGCCAGTTTTAATCGGTCAAATAGAGGGCACACCATGCGATCATCCGGCATGGTAAAAACATCCACCACTTCTGTAGCAGGTGAAAGATAAAGCGCCTTTTTCCCGGCCAACACCTTATCCAGCATTGAAGTTCCAGCTTTGGATACTATTTTGGATAACTTGATAATATTCCCAGGGATGCCGTTATCAATATATTTTACAGGAATATCCTTACATTGTCCCAGGATATGTTTTGTAACAGGGTCATGCCCGACTTTTTCATGAATAATTATTTCCTTAGGTTTCCAATTTCCCATACTCTGATTCTCCATATTATTTATTAGCATACGCCAGTGACTATTAAAAAACAAGCCGTTAAAGAGTGGAATAAAATGGAATAGGTTTGTGGATAAAAAAATTTGAGAGTTTTACTAATCTTTTCTCTGCGAACTCTGCGGTCTTTGCGATGAAAAATTATTACCTTGATCCAAACTATGTCAAAGTGAAAATTGATGCATATCGTGAATATCAAGACATCGGCATATATGCTTTTTTTACGAACTTAGTGTATAATTATGGAAAAATAGTTTAGGAAATAGAAATAATGCGTGAATCAATAAAGTTATTCAATAGTATCAGCAGAACTCACAGCTATTGGGGGCGTAACCCTCTTACAGGGTTACTTGAAATCTTCAAAGATGTAAAAGAAGGCGATGTTGTTGTTGATCCTTTTTGTGGAGGAGGGACCCCTGTTCTGGCTGCGCTTTTACAAGGTGCACGGGTGATTGCCGGCGATTTGAACCCCATGGCTGTTTTTTTAACCAAGGTATTAATCCGCCCTATTAGCATTCCCGCTCTTCTTCGAGCTTTTCAAGATGTGAAAGAAATGGTAGCAAAAGATATCCTTAGTGCCTATGCTATTTCTTGTCCAAAGTGTAAAGGTGCAGGATGCATTGATTTTATCAAATGGAAGGGAGAAAACTCAGAGGCGACACCAGAATCAGTGAAAGTACTATGCAACTCATGCGGGACCTCCCCATTGTATGATTTATCTCCTTCTGAGCGTTTAAAACAAATTAAAATGTCTTGTATGCAGCCAAAACATTGGTATCCAAGGACAACTATTAAAAGTTCCCGAAAAATTGAGGTGGACCATCATTATGAGCTTTTTACCGGACGCAATCTTTCAATGCTCGCTGCCTTGCAAAAGGCAATAAGTCAGGTAGCGCCTGAGAATTGCCGGGATGCGCTGTATTATGTATTTACAGCTATTTTATTTGACTGTAGCAGCATGCAAATCTGTTTTGATGAATCGCAAGATTTGTCATCAGAATGGACAGCTCCACACTATCAAATACCTGCCGAAAGAAAAGAAAAAAATGTTTGGAATGCCTTTGAAGCCTCGTTTGAAAGGCTGTTACACTGTAAGCAAAAGCTTAATGTGCAAATAC
>JAUWIR010000392.1 GCA_030605265.1 Pseudomonadota bacterium
AACGATCATGTCCAGCAGCAAAGGCCGCTGGGCCAAATCCTTGAGATGATAAATATCTTGAATCTTTTGCCAATCCTTATTTGCCGTCCGGGGCCGGGCTTTGTATAAATAAGCCTTGATTTGATTTTCATCAAATTCCTGCAAATAGACAACCTCTGCTCTTCCCCCACCTTGCTGCTTCAGTTCCCTGTAAAGCTCGGTCTCGATTTCAGACAAACGAGGGCCTTGACCAATAAGTTTGACCTGTTCATTCCGATCTTTGAAATAGTGGGTGCGGCAAGTAAGAATAACCTTACCCTTTTGTTCGGCAGCCCGTCTCAGCTCCCGAAAATTACTCCGGGTTACTTCCCATCGTACCCGGTTGGTCGGCCATTTCATCAAAGGCATCAAAGAAGAGAATAACTTTCCCCAGCCGAACCAGATGCTCAAAGCGAGGAAAGGATAGCCCTGGCAGACCACACTGGCTGAAGTGACTGATAATAATACCTTCAAGGGTATCTTCTTTGCGCACCTCTCTGAGGGGGATAAGCACTGGGGCAGGAGGATGGCGCAAAAGGGGTCTTGCTGAAAATTACAGGCCAGATTATAGGCCAGGAATCTAGACAGTGTACTTTTGCCTGTGCCAAGGTCCCCTAAAAGGGTCAGAAGGTTTTTCCGGGAATTGCCAACCCAGGAAGCCCAATGAGTAAGGGCGGGGCGCTTTTCATAGACAACATCAATCAACAGATTGGGTCGGATAAACCAATCTTCTCCCTTTCAGTTTTCAGCTATCCAGGTGTCATATTGCTCAACCAATCCCGCAACATAATTGCTCAGCGGCACTAATTCAGACAAAAGCTCGGCATAGGTGAGGCAGCATATGCCTATTTTTTCTAAGGCAGCGCGTGTGTCAGGGCTAAAGACCCAGGATGAAACTGCAATGCTGGTGCAGTTCGGCATTTTTTGATGAATAAGGCTTTGCTGAGCAATAATCTGGTTGCGCTCCTTGGCAGTAATGCGCTTATTCTTGCATTCCACAATGGCCTTGACGGGCACGCCGCCGAGTTTTTCTTCAATCATCAAGTCAATCTGAAAACCGCTGATTTGAAGGTCTTGCTTGACCTCAAAGCCAGCAAACAGTAAAGAGCGGCAACCTCATCCTCAAAGCGTTTGCCCTTGGAGTAGTTCATACGTCCCAATTGAACATATCTGCGCTTGATCCGATCAGGCTCCCTGATGCCGAATTTTTCTTCTATCAGGCCAATATCTTCAGGGTCCATAGTGTCTATAGGATCATCTTCAGGTGAAAAGATGCGGCTTGGCAAATCGAGGGCCTCAAGTAATTGCCGGAAGCGAAGATCAAAGTCCTCGGGATTTTTTTTCATAATGATTTTTTATCATAATTCACTTTATGGATAAAAGTCAAAGGAAATTCCAGGAGGAGAATTATGAGAAAGGTGTTATTACTTCCCCTATTACACTATTGTTCCTTAATAACACTATTGTTCCTTAATAACACTATTGTTCCTTAATAACAAATTTGTTTTTTTTCAATAACAAAATTGTTTTTGCTTTCTCTTTTTTTCTCTAAGTAACCTTTTTAATTTAATAAAACCGGAAATGGCTGGGTAGTAATAGCTTAGGGTATTTAATGAATTCATTAAAGCTCTGAATTTTTTTATCCAAGCTGGAGTATATTTTGCTTATTCTAAAAGCAACATTCACATTTTTAAAGTTAAGGTCCTCTTAAAGCTGGAATCAACAGGAAAGTATATATGAAGAGAGGTTTACTATTAAAGGTTATCTCAGTCAATATACATTAATTTTAGAAGAAAATTTTTTTTTAAATTAATTACCTAAATTAATTTTTTTTGGGGGGCAAAAAAAATGATTAAAAAATTATTTTATTTAGGTGGCTTTCTACACAAACTGAACAAAAGAAGTTATTCACTTCCCTTTATCCTTATTTTTACCTGTTTCATTTTCATTTGTTTAAACAAAATGTCATCATATTTTAATGGTCCTTCAACAGTATATGCAAACACCATTGTTGGTTTTGGTTCAAATTTTAATGGTGAAATAGATGTACCGGAAGGTGATGATTACATTGCTATTGATGCCGGTTCATACCACAATTTAGCAATAAAATCTGATGGTAGTTTAATAGGGTGGGGGGATAATCTATATGGGCAAATAAATGTGCCGTCAGGGAATAATTATATTGCTGTGGCTGCAGGTGAGGGGCACAGCCTGGCCCTTTGTTCGGATGGCAGCATTGTCGGGTGGGGCGATAACTTTTACAGGCAAATTGACGTACTTGCAGATAGCAATTTTGTTGCTATTGCTGCCGGAAGAAATCACAGTCTGGCCTTGCGCTCAAATGGAACCATAGCAGGATGGGGTGATAATCTTGATGGGCAGATAAATGTACCTTCGGGAGATAATTATGTGGCCATAGATGCTGGTGAATTGCATAGTATTGCCCTTTGTTCAGAAGGTGTCATTGTGGCCTGGGGAAACAATTGGATGGATCAAACCAATGTGCCCTCAGGAAATGATTTCGTTGCTATAGCTGCCGGAGCAAATCATAATCTTGCCTTAACCTCGGATGGTTCTATTGTTGGATGGGGCTTTGATTTTTCCGGCCAATTGGATATCCCGGAAGGGAATGATTTTGTAAGCATTGCTGCCGGGGGATGGCATAGTTTGGCCCTTGTTTCTGATGGGTCTGTTATTGGCTGGGGAGATAATTATTGCGGCCAAATCGACGTTCCTCAGATTGGTGGTTTCGTTTTTGTTACCAGTGGATGGGAGCATAGTTTAGTGCTTCAGATTACTGATTCAGATGATGATGGTTTTACAATTCAAAATGGGGATTGTGATGATAACGATAACGCTATATTTCCCGGGGCACAAGAAATTTGCGATGGCATAGATAATGATTGTGACGGTATAATCCCTGAAGATGAAAGTGACATTGATCAGGATGGAGTAATGGTCTGTGAAGGAGATTGTGATGATACGGACAATACAACCTATCCTGGCGCACCGGAGCTATGTAATGGTTTAGATGATAACTGTGATGGTGTATTGGGGAATCCTGAGGTAGACGCTGACGGGGATGGGATAAAAATTTGTGCCGGGGATTGCAATGATAATGATAGGAGCATTTTTCCTGGAGCAGCGGAAATCTGCGATGGGAAAGATAATAATTGTGACGGTGTTTTACCTGATGAAGAGAAGGATACTGATGGAGACGGCGCTATTGATTGCAATGACGACTGCCCGACAGATCCTGCCAAGACAGCGCCGGGGAATTGTGGGTGCGGAACACCGGATACAGATACAGACGGTGATGGTGTAGTTGATTGTCTGGATGGTTGCCCGGATAATCCGGATAAAGTAGATCCTGGTGTTTGTGGATGTGATATTGAGGATGTAGACAATGATGGTGATAGTGCCATGATATGTCAAGACTGTGATGATAATGATCCCTCAACCTATCCGGGTGCGGCAGAGGTCCTCGATGGCAAAGACAATGATTGCGATGGAATAATACCACCTGACGAGTTTTTATCATCCATTGATTGTTCCCTAGCTTTTGCAAGCAAAGAATGTTTATGGCCCCCTAATAGAAAGATGGTTCACATTGACATTTTGGGTGTGACAGCTTCAAGTGACCATCCAATAGATATTACCATCATATCAATTACCAGTGATGAACCTACTAGGTATCGTAATTGGAAAAAAATGAAAAAGGTTCCCGATGCTTCCGGAATAGGAACAAGCACAGCTTTGCTGCGAGCAGAACGATCAATTTTTAGAAATGGACGCGTTTATGAAATTACCTTTTTAGCTACCAGTGAAAAAGGGCATAGTTGCCAGGGGACAGTCCAGGTAAAAGTCCCTCGTTTTAGATTTTTTCACCGGGGATGCTTTGCTATAGATGATGGGCAGCTTTATGATGCTACCCAGTATAATTTTTACTAGATAGTCTAAAAAAAATGAAATAATCTAAAAGGTTTTTAGCAGAGAATAATAAGTCTAAAAATAGTTTACAGCACAATGCAGCATTCCAATTTTAGCCTAAATAAAAGGGTGGCGGATGTTCATGGGAATTGAACATACCCCACCCTTTTCAAATTTATAATTGTTGGGCACAATTGGCACAGGTTGTAGTTTTAGTTCAGAATTTGATATATACTCAGCAAGCTGATAAATTGTGATTTATAAATTTGTCTGAGGAGTGAGATAATGGCATTATTCAAGGTATAACATGTCCATAATATCGAATCAAAAATCACAAATTATGGCCTTTGAAAGTATAGTAAGATTTGAGGCGCTCTTAAATTCGTAGATGTTTCATAATTTAAAAGTATAGGAATTTTTATTTTATTTATGCGGCTTATCAGCTTATCAGCCGTATTATTAACAGCTTAATTTAACGTAGGCTTAAAATTTCTAATCAAAGGGAGGCATCCTTTATAAAGAACGAAAAGTAGTTTACACTTTACACTATAACTTTTTAATTTTTATTTACCATGAAGGGCATGAAGGAAAAGAAGGAATAAAAAAATTTTCATGCTCTTCATGTCCTTCATGGTGAAATTAAAAAGTGTAAAATGAGAAATGAAGGATGCCCAAAGGGAAAGATTGAAGTTTATGGAAATAATGGTAACAAACAGATTTAGTATTGAAGAGTTAGAATTTGATCTGCCTCATATAGTCATTTCCATAACTGATGATCCTGATTATTTCCCCCATATTCCGGAGAAAAACTGTAAAGGCATACTTCGGATTGCAGTTTGGGACACGGAAGACGGAATCAATTTTAGGAGTATCCATAATTTTGAGGCTGCCCGGATACCGGAAGATAAAATTTTCAATAATCTTCATGCGAAAAAAATATTAAAATTTGTTTTCAATCACTTAAAGGATGTATTATTAAT
>JAUWIR010000413.1 GCA_030605265.1 Pseudomonadota bacterium
CATGAACAACTCCCCCTGAAAAAGGTTAATAAAATTGTCCATAAAATAATAATCTATATAATTATTTTTGTCCACTAAAATTATTTGATTTATAAAAAATTCACCAACCTGGAATCCAGGAAGAGCCAACAAAATTATACAAATTTATATCGAAAAAATCTTATAATAAAAGACATGACCCCCAACTTCCATTATTGGCTTTCAACCATTAATTCGCATAATTAAATTCAGATGATAAGCTGTTGAGCTGATGCGCTGTTAAGCTGATGCGCTGTTAAGCTAATAAGCCGCATAAATTAAGTGAAAATTCCTTCTTTCGAGTTAATCAAAAAAATTTGTCACAACTATGTGAGGAGGGGAATTTAAAAAACTGACAGAACAAATTATTAGGTGTGCATATCATGTTTATAATTAAGACGAGTTTTGATCTTCTTCTATAAAAATAAGATTATAAGTGAATTTATTGCTAATATTAAGTGAATGGTGCGATTATTTTGGATTAAAAATTATCTGGTCGATCCTGTTATCCTGTCTAAAAATACAAGTTAAAATATTTCAATTTAATAACAAGTGCTTTAGCTATTCAATAACTAAAAAAGTATAAGCAATATATTGATTCCAAGGCAGAAAAAACATAGCAATAGATCAATGGCTGGCTTAATCTATATTTCATCCCCATTTAATTCCACTAAGATTTGGACAATGCTTTGCATCTTTTCAACCTGCGAATTCAGCTCCTTACTAGTAGCAGCATTTTTTTCAGCTAAGGAGCTGTTTTCTTGAGTTAATTTGTCCATATTCACGGTAGCTGAATTAACCTGCTCAATACCTCTTGCCTGCTCCTGTCCGGCTGTTGAAATATCCTGAATGAGTTCTCCAACCTTCTCTGATTGTTTAGTGACGTCTAAAAAAGCTTTGCTGGTAGAATGAACCAGTTCATTTCCCTCCTCAATTTTTCGTACAATATCTTCAATAAGGGAAGAAGTACTTTTAGCTGCTTCTCCAGTTTGGAGGGCAAGATTTCGCACTTCGTCAGCAACTACGGCAAAGCTTGCCCCGGCTTCCCCTGCCCTTGCCGCTTCCACTGCTGCATTTAAAGCTAAAAGGTTTGTTTGAAAAGCAATTCCATCTATTGCCTTGATAATTTTAAAGGTTTCATTGCCGGCGTGTGCAATCTCATTCATTGAAGAATCTACTTTTCCCATGGAAACCTCAACATTTTTAATAGAGGAAATGGTGTTGGAAACCAACTGTTGAGACTGCTGAGCATTGTTTGCATTCTGTTTGGTCATTGAGGACATCTCCTCTAAAGAAGAAGAGGTCTCCTCCAGGGAGGCTGCCTGACTTGTAGTGTCATCAGCTATTTTATTGCTAAATTCCATGGTTTCACGGGAAACGGAAGCTAATTTGTCAGCACAATTCCTTAATGAATTAATAACCTGATTAAGGGGCTTGATTAATATTTGTTTTCCCATAATATACAAGAGGGCTATCAGAACAAAACAGATAACTAACCCGGAGATAATGCTGCCGGTTAAGATATTGCTTTTTAATTCAACTAAAGCTATATTGGCTTTATGACTGGCTTGGCTTACCAGGTTAATATTTTTTTGCTCAGCCTCTTTTAATACTTGAGTAGAAAATTGAAGATGGATTGTTCCACCAGCTTCCCCCACCTGCCAATCCATATGACAACGCACGCAATCCCCATTCACTATCTGAAGTTCATAGATCTCCAGGGC
Organism: Pseudomonadota bacterium; assembly: GCA_030605265.1. Classification (GTDB taxonomy): domain Bacteria; phylum SZUA-182; class SZUA-182; order DTGQ01; family DTGQ01; genus JAUWIR01. The sequence goes on from JAUWIR010000413.1 coordinate 1,743, forward strand.
CCTATCAGTCTGCCTTACAAAACGCGGGGTCTCAGGAGTTAACCCTTTCACCACCTCCTCTGAGATAGGTTTCCCCAGGAAGACTTGATCTGAAGAGTGAGAGACTTTCCCTTCCCTATTAAAAAGAGAAAATTCCAAGAGCCCTTTTACTCCCTTTTGATCTTCAACAAGTTTGGTAAATTTTGACATTTCTCCTCGCTCTAAAGAATCAGCCACTGCACGAGAGATAGAATGAAAAAGATTAAGGGCATTCTCTTTTTCCCTTTCCTTCCAGCTGGAGATATTATCATCAGAAATCCTTTGCAAGGACTGGATATCACTTTCAATAAGAGTATTAATCTTTGAGGCAGTATTTTTATATTGTAAATACTGGGCAGCGCCTAAAACTAAGGCCAACCCAAGGATCATTGCTAAGGTCATTTTACTGTAAACATTCATTTTCATGAGAATTATCCCTCCTTGACCGGTGGATTTAATAACTCCCGCTTTCGATAAAAAGGAAAGGAAGCTTTAGCGGAAAAATTCGGCATGGTGCAACCAATACAAGGTGCGCCGGCTTTGATGCAGGAATTGGTTCGAGTATTCCACAAACGTAAAGTACAATCAGTGTGAGTGTTTGGCCCCATACAGCCCAAGCGGAACAAACACCCCTCATCAGAAAAAGTAGTGGCAAATTTTTCCCGCTCATAATCTGCAAAGCGAGGGCATTGATCATGAAGCAATTTTCCAAAAAACATGACCGGCCTGTTGAATTCATCCAATTTAGGAAGCCCGAAGCGCAAAGTATATAAAAGAGAGCCCACCAGCCAATCAGGGTGCGCAGGACAGCCGGGTAAAGAGATAACCGGGGTTGAAATTCCGGCTGATTTTAAGTACTCGGCAACCCCGCAAGCTCCTGTTGGATTATTCTCTGAAGCGGGAATGCCGCCAAAGGAAGCACAAGTTCCATAAGCAATAACAGCCTTTGCTTTTTTTGCCGCCCTGGAAACTTGATCAGTAAAAGGTTCTCCTCCTACGACACAGGCCATGGGCATCCTTGCGGGGATACTCCCCTCTATTACTAATAAAAATCCTCCCTCCTCAATCATGGAATTAATTATTTCCATGGACATATGGCCTGAAGAGGCTGAAAGGGTTGAATGAAACCCTAATGATAAATAATTGGTGAGTATTTGTGCCGGGCCCGGGTCTATTGAATTCAATAAAGAAACAGAGCAGCCGGAACAGCTTTGACCCTGCAGCCAGAGAACAGGGGCCCTGCCCTTGGCCATTTGGGCAACGGCCTTGTAAAGGCTTGGTATGGCTGTAGCTTCCAGGCCCATAACTGCAGCCAAACTGCTGCAATATTGTAAGAATTTACGTCTGTTTAGTGATTTCATAGAAAAATCCTCTACTTTACGTTATCAATGCTGCACAAGCAATACAGATATCAAAGTTCAGCTTATCAGCTTATCGGCTTAACAACTTATCAGCTGTTTTTCCGCTTATCAGCTGTTTTTAATGAACTGCACAAGCAATACAAGGATCAAAGGACCTAACCACCCGGGCTGCCTCCAACGGGTTTTCCTTATCATTGATAGGCGTTCCCTCCAAAGCTTTTTCAACCGCCCCGGACCGGTCTTTTTCATCTCTTGGAGAACAATTCCACGTTGTCGGCACAACGCACTGATACCGGTTGATTTTATAATCCGCTATTTCCAGCCAATGCCCCAAAGCGCCTCGAGGCGCTTCAGTCAGACCAACCCCCTGGCCGTTTTGCGGAAGGTCATAATCAAGAAAGGTTGGCTGATCCGGGTGAAGTTCCTCCAGCCATTGACTGCATCGATCAGCCACTACTTTGCATTCAATAGCTCGAGCAGCATGCCGCCCAAGCACTGATACAAGATCTTGAGGTTTTCTCCCTAATTTTGATAAAAGACCCTCAACGAGATTGCTGACTTGAGTGTTCGTCCCTTTTAGGTAAGCAACAAATATTCTGGCTAAGGGACCAACCTCCATAACCTCTCCTTCATAGCGAGGTGCCTTTAACCAGGAATAGGCTTCATTTTTATGAGATACGGGAACTGTTTCTCCCCGGCTTGGATGAAGCCCGGAAGAAGAGGTAAAGTAAGAATATTTCACATCTTCATTTATTTTAGTTTGACTGAAGGATTTCAATGCTCCCTTCATGACCACGCCGGAAGGAAGTAAAAGGTCCCGGCCATTATTATTCTCCGGAAATACACCATAGGCTAAAAAGTTCCCATACCATTTGCCTATCTGAAAATAATCAGGAAAAATTTGAGCAACAGCAACAACATCAGAAAGATAGGTATGATCAATGAACTTTTGTAATTTTTTTAATTTCCAGGAAAAGGCGGTAATTTTGTCAATAGTGACCTTCTCAGTGACCCCACCGGGCACAAGGGTTGCTGCATGGGGAAGTTTTCCTCCAAAAATTGCCCCCATTTCATGGGCCAGGCGACGCATTTCAAGGGCTCTTAAATAATGATGAATGGCACCAATATTTACCTCAATGTCCTTAATATAGTCTCCCTCATACCGAGGGAGAAAGGGGGCCACAGGATGCTTCGGATTATCCTTTAATTCAGACTCCGCCCACCTTTTGAGATCAAGCAGGGTTTGATCCGATCCCTCATACTTGAGAATAGCGGTAATATCAACAAAATCAAGAGCAGCCAAGTGGTAAAAATGAAGAATATGTGATTGAATATAATTAGCCCCTAAAATAAGGTTTCTGACGAGCCTCCCATTTTTCGGTGGTGAAATCCCATAAGCATTATCCTGAGCTAAAATGGAGGCAGTCCCGTGGGAAACAGGACAAACCCCGCAAATTCTTTGGGTTATCTGCTGGGCATCAAGAGGATCACGTCCTACTAAAAACTGCTCAAATCCCCGGAACATTTCACCGGAACTATAGGCTTTCTCCACCTTCCCATTGGATACATCTACTTTTATTTTTAAATGTCCTTC
>JAUWIR010000629.1 GCA_030605265.1 Pseudomonadota bacterium
AGCTTTCTCTATCCATTTTTTATCCCTGGTAACATTAAAGGCTTCAACACAGGCCTCAATCATGGAGTGAGCTTCAAGGGGTTGTTGATCGAATCGAGCCCTGGTTTCCCCCCGAATGAACCAGTTTTTATTTCCAATGGGAACAAAATACCCCTCACCGAGCTGCAATTCAGTGAGCCATTCTAAAGCTGCTAAGCCCTTCTCCAACATTTCCTGATGATACATCCATTGCCCTGAGAGAATTAAAGCATGGGCCAGTTTGCCGTTGGCATAGGTGAGAACGTCTTCTAACCAAGGCCAATCATCAGCCCAGTTAGCTTGAAAAGCGTTAAAGAGTTTAAGGGCGATGACTTGCCTATGTCTTTTCACCTTACTGTCACCGGGGAATCGCGCTAGATAGGCATGGATTCCTATCAGGGCAAAAGCCAAAGCTCGTGGTGCGTGAAAACCTTCAATTACTTTTAAGGCCTTGTGAAAAAGAATGACAGCAATGCTCAACATCCCGGGATCATCAAAGCAGGATACTGCCGTCCCCAAGCCCCAGATTGCTCTTCCATGAGAATCCTCAGAGCCTTCATTCTCCATCCATTTTCTGTCATAAGTCATGAAATTGCGAAATCTTCCATTTTCTTCATTAAAGGCATAGTGCAAAAAACTGAGATAGCGCTTACTCAAAGAAGAAAGAGTTTCTTCAAAAGGGACAAGATAATGTTTCGCTGCTGCAGCTACTATAAGAGCACGGGCATTATCATCAGTGCAATATCCATGGGAGCGATTGGGAAGGGAATAGACAGCGTGTTGAAGTATCCCCGTGTCGTCGGTCAGACTATATAAATGATTAAGATTAATCTCAGGCAATTCCAAAGACGGGTTTTGAGGAGTTCTTAAAAAAATCCTTGGCTGAAGAGATCGCTCTTTTTTAATCTCTGAAAACACCTGTAAATAATGGCGGGCTACTTCTTTCCAAATAAAAGAGCGGCAATATTGGTAGGCCCGTTTCCTTATGTTATTTCGCTCAATATTATTATCAAGTAACCGAATGACTTCCTTGGCCATAGCTTGGGGATGTTTAAAAGGAACCAGACAGCCCCTTCCATCCGCCAACATCTCCTGTGCATACCAGTAAGGGGTTGAGATAGTTGCTTTGCCCGCGCCGAGGGCGTAAGAGAGTGTGCCGGAAACTATTTGCTCCTCTCCAATATAGGGTGTGACATAAAGATCTGCCGTGCCGAGGTATTCACAAAGCTTTTCAAGGGTTACAAACCTGTTTTGGAAAATAACGTGCTTCTGTAAGCCGAGTTTCCCGGTCATCTGTTGCAACATTAAGCGATACTCTTCACCTTGTGTTTTGATAATTGAGGGATGAGTGGCCCCCAGAATAATATAGGCAACATCAGGATGTTTTTCAATAATAGCCGGTAGGGCTTGGATCATATACTCTATCCCCTTATTTGGTGAGAGGAGGCCAAAGGTAAAAATAACCTTTTTCCCCTCAACACCAAATTGATCCTTGTAATAGTTAGGGTCAATAAAAGGAGTATCAGGTATGCCGTGGGGGATAAAGATAATTTTCTCTTTAGGTGCGGAATGAATATCTATGAGAAATTCACGGGCTTTTTCAGCCATAACCACAAGACGATCGGAAAGATCAATCAATTCTCTTAATACTTTTGCCTGCTGAGAAGACAAATTTTTTTGTACAGTGTGAAGAGTTGTTACCACAGGCATGCGAAGATTTTTCAGTAGTTGAAGGATATGGCTGCCGGCCGGGCCGCCAAATATCCCGTACTCGTGTTGAAGGCAAACAATATCTATCTGATTCATATTTAAAAATTCTGCTGCCAGCTTGTAATCGGAGAGTTCGTCCTGATTGATTTCAAAGCGAACTTCAGGGGGGTATAAATATCCTTCGGGAATATCATTCATGGCCACGGCAGCGCATTTATCTTTCCCTACCTCTTTTGAAACTGCCCTTAGAATATCTGTAGTGAAGGTGGCAATACCACATTTTCGTGGGAGGTAGTTACCAATAAATACTATTGAATTACATTTTTTATGATATTTTTCAGAATGTACCATGTCAGATGTCCCATATAAAGCGGGCATTTTTTTCCTTATCTTTTTTGTATTTTTAATTTAAATTTTTAGCGTAAAATCAGCAGTCATTTAACGTTATATTTTCTTTTTATTTGTTAAAAACATCTTGTCAAAAAAGCGTAAACAGGTTAGACTCTGTAAAAATTGTTTAACACTTTTTTCCAGGCAACTAAAATTGCCCTAATCCTAAAAAAATAAAAAAATTACTTCCTAATAAAAAAATGAGCATCCATCTTACAGTCAAAAGGACACCGAATAAATTTATTCAAGACAGCAGAAGAGTAATCACTCGGCTCTATTTGCCCAAAGGCGAGAATCGAATAAGAAGCGTCATCCGGAGGGTAGTTAATCTTCCAGAGGAGCAGGCATCGGAAGTATTCAAAAATGTAATAAAAGAGTTTGCCGGCAGACATAAAAATATTCAAGAGGTATTTGATCGAAATTTTACTGAAGTAGGCAAATTGATTCCTCCTGATATAGAATTAACCCCAATAAAAAAGAGGCTCATTGGTGCTTATTTCACACATGAATACTCTATACAATCGGCAGCTTTTTTTAATCCATCCATTGTGCCTCATCCTGATCAAAGCAAAATTAAAAAAGGGAG
>JAUWIR010000445.1 GCA_030605265.1 Pseudomonadota bacterium
AAGTTGCCCACGCCCCCTAATTTGCCCCTATTATCCCTGTAATTTTGAAAAATTATGACTTGTCCAAAGCCCTCCATGGGAGGGAAAGGGATAAGTTTGCTCAAAGCTATTTTGTCCAAAGTCCAAATAAAGGGGGCATTGATTTAAAGACTACTGATATTACCGATTTGTTAAAATTATATGGAACAAAAGCTGTGGCTCAAGAACAGAAAAGTAATACAACTAAATAGTGGTGCAACCAAATGAAGAAATAAAGACTATCGCTATCATTGTTTATAAAGACCCTAAATTTTTGCAGGTTAACAACATAGTAAAAATGTACAAACTCCCTTTGGCACCCAATGAGCACTCAGAGTAGTTTTATAAACTCATCAACCGAAAGGCCGCTTTGACGAATAATGGAACGTAATGTACATCTGTCTAATTCTTTATGATTTGGCGCTACAAGTTGGGAAAATGGATCATCTCTACGCATTATGAGGTGACTTCCTTCTTGTCTTTTGAAAGAAAAGTTTGCTTTTGATAAGGCTTTAATACATTTCTTGCCTGATATCCTTGGAAGTTCGCTCATACAGCTATAGATTTCCAGAAATTAACTTGCACCTAAAATACCCTCAACTCCCCTTTAAAAAAGGGGTGGATGCATGGGAAATCTACTGCAACTATTTATCTGGAAATCTATATCACCATAGTTTCAAATTTTTCTTCTGGGACAGGAAGGCCATCTTCCTTGAGTGCGTTAATATATCCTTGAATTGCTTCCTTTATATTATTAATAGCTTTCTCTTTTGTTTTTCCTTGACTGATGCAACCAGGCAAACTTGGGCATTCAACTACCCAGTAGCCATCTTCTCCAGGACAAATAATTACTTCTCTCATTGATAAGCCCTCCATTAGATTTTTAGAAATTATTTATTTAAAATTCCTTTCATCCCTTCTTAACTGTCATTTCGAGACACGAGCTTCGAGCAATTCCCTGTATTCTATTATATTAATCCTATAGCACTTGATAAAATAATTCAAATAATCTCTCCTTTTGCACTATGGCCCTGGAGACATCCTGTTCTGAAATACAGGATCCTTGACATTAACTGAAGGGAGGTGTGATATTGAAAGGAAACTGCGGGGTCACCCATTACTTTGGACATAAAAGTTGATATTTAAGGCCCCGCCTGAGAAAGAGCGATCTTCATCCTCGGGTGCTTCCATAGTATTTTCTTGGTCTCCTGTAGACCTAGGCTTCAGCGGCAAACTCTCCTTAATGAAATATTTTTTTTTATTGTTAATTATCAGTAATTTTCAGAAGTAACCTAAAATTGATTCCGATAAAAAAGAGGTAGTTAGTCACTTAAGAGTAATCTATATTTTATGGTGAATTAGCATTACTTTTTCGAAGTAAAAAATGAGTAAATACTCAATCAACTCAACTTTCAATCTTATTCACGATATTTAATGAGAAACTGAGAAAAATATGGAGGAAAATGAAAACTTTATAAAAAGAAAGTAAAAATTTACTATAAACACAAACCACCAAGAAATTGCTATATGTTCTAAAGTAGCCAATAATCCGGTACTGAAAGTCATCGTAAAAAAAAATAAAAAATCCTGTATTATCAACGCCTAATTGTTATTTTTCCAAAACCAATATTGAGGGGGAAATTAATGAAGACGAAGCCTGCCTATTTTGTCATTACCTTGTGTCTCTTTTTGATGATAGTTATTGCCGGTTGCGGGAACGGGGATAGTGATGGCATAAAGGTAACTAAAAATTCGGACTTTAATCTTACGAGCATAGCTGTAACCGCAGGCAAGTCAACTATTAGTCAGGGAGCAACAATTCAGTGAAACCATAATTACCGCCACCCTGAATGAAATTACCAGCCCTGATGATCAGACCTTAACAATTAATCTCTCCACAAATATATTAATGGGAAAAATAATTACTGATCCAAACCAGCTGGAAGTTTTCTTTAACACAGTGGTTGAAACAGTGGAAACAGCGGTCAATGAATTTTCCTTTGTGCCAAATGCGAATAAGAAAAAAATGAACTCCTTACTTCCGATCAGGGGGGTTACCAATTCAATAAACCCATGGATGGTAGTAGAAAAAATAGAGATGCCCTTTTCTGCCGGAAGTTATGGTATTCTCCTTGAGGTTTGTGCTCCAATATTTGCTGACGATGCTATGGCCATGGGACAGCACCATGCCCTGGGTATGCCCTGGTAAAATTGGTATCTGGACGGAAGATGGCGATGGCGATGGCGATGGAAAAGATGAGGTGGTCAAAATTAATACTCTTGATGAAGCAGCGCTCTTTTCTTTCTTCTTTGCTGATGTTGCGAGTGCACCCGGATTTAGTCAATTTGCCGGTATGATCAAGAGTCTCGGTGAAGGATGCCATTAAAAAAAACCCGGATATCCTCCTCAAAAAAAATCCGCCTCCCATTGATGGAGTCAGGGGGCAAAGATCCCTTCCTCTTCCTTTGACAATGCTTGATTAATCAAACACTTCGTGGGACATACCAGAGCACATTGGCCGCATTGTGTGCACTTGGTATTATCTATGACAGCCAAATTGTCAATTACTTTTATGGCTTCAAAATCACAGGCTTTTTCACACTTTTTACAGCCAATGCAGCCAACCTGACACACTTTTCTGATCTGTCCTCCCTTTAAATGGGATTGGCAATGAATGAAGACTTTTGTGGATTGAGGGACAATCTCAAGCACATTCCTCGGACAGCTCCCCGCACAGGTCCCACATCCGGTACATTTATACTCATCAATTACCGGTAAATGATCATCACTCATGGTTATGGCATCAAAAGGGCAAACAAAGGCACAGGTTCCAAACCCCAGACAACCCTCTTCACACATCTTTGGTCCTTCCCAAAGATGGGTGGCGGCAACACAATCCAAAACATCCACATAGTCAAATTTAGCTTTTGCCTGAGGTTTTCCTCCTCGACAATGAAGCCTGGCCACTTTCTTTTCTCCAAGAGATAAATCACACTCAAGCGCCTCACCAATGCGGCACAGATTTTCCTTTGTAATCAAAAGACAACGTGATGCTTCCTGAGGATTTTTCCCGGCAGCTTTGGCTAAATCGTGACATCCGGCATACCCACAGCCGCCGCAATTTGCACCGGGCAATTCCTCTTCCACCATTTCAACTTTCGGATCAACCTTTATAGCAAATTTCCTGGCAGCTAATCCTAAACATAAACTCGCTATGGCTGCAATCAGACATAACCCGATAATTGCTGCTATCATTTTATAAGCTCCTTATATTTTATGCATTTGTAACAAAAAATATGATCACCTCTAAATTTCATTTAGACAGGATTAATCCTACAAACATTAATATCAACAATCATGTTTATCCTGTTATCCTGTCAAATGTTTTTTTGAATTACTTTACAAGACCGGTAAACCCCATAAATGATAAAGATAATAAACCTGCCAAAATGAGGGCAACAGGGGTCCCACGAAATGGCCTGGGCACATCGCACAGCTCAAGTCTTTCACGTATACCGGCAAAGATCACCAGGGCCAAGGTAAATCCCGTCGCGGCGCCAAGACCAAAAACAGTCGATTGAATGAAAGAATAGTCTTGTTGCACATTTAAAATGGTTACCCCCAGAACAGCGCAATTAGTAGTAATTAAGGGAAGGAAAATGCCCAGGGAGGTGTAGAGAAAGGGGCTCGCCTTTTGTATGACCATTTCTACCATCTGTACAAAAGTAGCTATAACGAGAATAAAGGCAACAATTTCTAAATACTCTATTTGAAAGGGCTGAAGAAGAAGTCTGCGCACCAGCCAGGTAATTACCGAGGCTCCGGTCATCACAAAAATTACCGCCATACCCATACCCAAAGCTGTATCAATATCCTTTGATACACCTAAAAATGGACAAATACCTAAAAACCTGGTTAAGACGAAATTATTCACTAATACTGAACTAATGATAATAAGAAGAATTTCTGTCATGAACCTCTCACCTTTCCTCCCGAACCTAAATATGCAAAAAAAATCATTCTTACCATGAAGAGCATGAAGTAAATGAAGAAATGAGAAAACCGAAAATCTTCATCCTCTTCATGAAATTTATGGTGAAATAAAAAAAGTATAAATAGGCAAATGAAGAATGCCCCTTTTTTCATCTCCATTGCAAATTTTATGTCAGCTGCGCAAAACATACAAAAAGAGGCTATTTCAGTACTTTCCTTTAAATGCATCTTTGATAAAAAGTAATAATTTTTCGTTGATGCATAAATTTTACTTTGTATTTTTTATGCATTTCTGCTGATTCTCAAATTGTA
>JAUWIR010000166.1 GCA_030605265.1 Pseudomonadota bacterium
GTCTTGTCTAAATAAATCCATACACCACCATTGTTTTATTTCGATGGTGTATGGATTTTGTACATTCATCAAGTGTAACTACTTGAAATAACTGAGTTGATATGTCATATTATTTTGGATGACATTGCGCCAAAGAGAGGCAGTGACTGTGCCTGTTGAAGCCGCAACTATTCAAAAAACAACAATTTCCGATATTCAGCTTTTTACCGGCACCTTAATGCCCAAGGCACATTTTGTTGTAGCGCCGAAGGTTGGCGGCCGCATGGAAAAGCTTTCGGTTAATATTGGAGATGTTGTCAAACGTGACCAGTTGATTGCCGTACTGGAAGATGATGAATATGCGCAACAGGTGGAGCAGGCACGTGCGGAATTATCCGTAGCCAAAGCCAATCTTGAAGAACAGCAAAGCGCCCTGAAGGCCGCCCAAAGAGAATTTGAAAGAATTAAGACCCTGCACGGTAAAAAAATAGCTTCAGACTCTGAATTGGATGCCGGCCAATCGAAACACGAAGTTCAAGCAGCCAAGGTAAAGGTAGCCATGGCGCAGGTTGAGCAAAAGGAAGCCGCTCTTCAGACAGCTAAAGTGAGGCTCTCTTATACCAAAATTCGGGCCTCGTGGCACGATGGAGATGAATCAAGGGTTGTAGGGGAGCGCTTTGTTGATGAAGGGGCCATGCTCACCTCCAATGCGCCCATAGTCTCCATATGTGATATCAGCACTCTGACGGCTGTTATTTTTGTCATAGAGCGGGATTATCCTAAAGTGCAGATAGGGCAACCGGCAACAGTCACCATTGATGCCTATCCCGATCGATTAGTCCGGGGGAAAATTGTCCGGGTGGCCCCTGTTTTGCAAAACACCTCTCGTCAGGCAAGAGTGGAGGTTGAAATTCCTAATCCTGACCGGCTCATCAAACCGGGTATGTTTGCCAGGGTGCATATAGAGTTTGCCAGACACGATGAAGCAACAGTGGTGCCCGTTGCATCTTTGGTGAGGCGTAATGATCAGCGAGGTATTTTCCTACTCGATCAGGATAAAACAAAAGTCCAATTCGTGCCCTTAACCCTTGGCCTTATAAGTAAGGATAAGGCTGAGGTGTTACACCCTTCTCTTTCCGGATTGGTGGTAACCTTAGGACATCATCTTCTTGAGGATGGTTCAACCGTTTCTCTCCAAAATAGGCAGCAAGTCAGCGAAGATCAATCTTTTGCCGAACCCCTGCAGCCTGGAGAAAAGTAATGAAGCTCTCCCAATTTGCAGTGGATCGGCCGATTTTCACTTCCATGATAGCCCTGATTGTAATTCTCCTTGGCGCTGTTTCTTTAATCCGCCTGCCTATAGACTTAATGCCGGATATTACCTATCCTACCTTGAGTATAAGGACGAATTACGCAGATGCCGGCCCTGAAGAAATCGAAGAGCTGATTACCCGTCCCCTGGAGGAGGCAGTGAGCGCCGTTCCCGGTGTGGAGGAAGTAACCTCGGTTTCCACAGAGGGCTCAAGCTCTGTGAGGGTGACCTTTGGCTGGGGCACGGACCTTGACGTGGCCGCTAATGATATCCGTGATCGATTGGACCGGGTTATCTCCCGGCTTCCGGATGAAGCCGACAGACCTACACTGAGAAAATTCGACCTGGCAGCCTTTCCTGTCCTTATTCTTGGGGCCTCCAGCAATTTAGATCCTATTCAGATGCGTAAAATTATCGATGATCAGGTAAAATACCGCATTGAGCGTATCCCCGGCGTGGCTTCCCTGGATGTTTGGGGAGGGTTTAGCCGGGAGATTCATGTTGACCTTCATCTTGATCGGATGAAGGCCCTGGGGGTATCGCTTGATCAGATACTTAGCCGAATTCAGACGGGAAATGTCAATGTTCCCGCCGGACCTCTTGAAAGAGGAAATCTTGAGGTCCTGGTGCGCACTCCGGGAGAATACACCAGCCTGGAAGAACTTGGCAGCACAGTCATAGCCGTTCGTGAAGGCGCTGTAGTGCAATTAAAAGACATGGCCGACATTAAGGACTCCCATCAGAAGCTCACCCGTATCATACGAATCAATGGGAAACCCGGGGTTCGTTTGGCGGTAAATAAGCAGTCAGGGACAAATACTGTGGCTGTAGCCAAAGAAGCCCTTCGAGAAATTCAAAAAATTAATCGGGATATCCCGCAACTTAACCTTACCCCTATTATCGATACCTCTGATTATATTCGCCGCTCCATTAAAAATGTGGGGCTTGCCGCCATATTCGGGGGTGTTCTGGCTATTGTGGTTTTACTCTTTTTCCTCCAAAGCATCAGGAGCACGGTTATTATTGGAACGGCCATACCCATCTCTATAATCGCCACCTTTGCCCTGATCTATCCTCAACGGTTTTACTTTAAACCTGATGACTTTAGGCGGACTAGCCTTGGGCGTTGGTATGCTGGTGGATAATGCCATAGTGGTTATTGAAAACATTTATCGTTTAAGAGGGTCCGGGATGGGGCTCTATGAGGCGGCTATTCATGGAAGTGAAGAGGTAACTGCCGCTATTATTGCCGGCACACTGACTACCCTGGTGGTTTTTATTCCCACTATTTTCATGCGAGGAATGTCGGGGGTCATGTTTAAGCAATTAGCTTATGTGGTGAGTTTTTCTCTTTTTTGCTCTTTGGCTGTAGCCCTTACCATTGTGCCCATGCTCTCGGCCAAATTCCTTCACCCTGAAAATGCCGGTCATAATACTCCACCTAAGAAATCTCTTATTCAAAGGGCTTTTACCTTCAGCAGCCGAATGGTGACCATGATTGAAGATGACTACCGACAACTGTTGCGATTTTCCCTGAATCATTGGAAATTGGCGGTAGCTTCAACCCTTACCCTCTTAATAGGCACCCTGGCCATTATCCCCCTTTTGGGGGTTGAGTTGATGCCCTCGGCTGATGAAGGGGAAGTGAGGGTGAACATTGAGATGGAAATAGGGACCAGGCTTAAGGTGGCAGATCAGAAAGTAAAAATTATCGAGTCCATTATTAAAGATGCCGTGCCTGAAGCGAAAAACATCTCCACCAGCATCGGCGGCGGCTGGCGCAGTAGAGGATCCCATTCAGGGAGGATAAGAATTTCCCTTGTGCCCATTGCTGAACGAATGCGCTCAAGTGATGCCATTGCAGCAGATCTTCGCGGAAAACTTGAAAATATCCCGGGAGTGAAAATCAGGACCAGGGCAGGTCAAGGGCTTTTTATTCTGCGCATGGGGTCAAGTGATAATGAGGAAAAGCTTCAGATAGAAATTCGGGGACATGATCTGGCCACAGCGGATATTCTCATGGAACAGATACAAGGGGCAATAAAGCACGTTGAAGGGATCACTGATGTCCAGGTAAGCCGGGAGGAAGGAAGTCCCGAGGAACTGGTGATGATAGATCGTCTCAAGGCCGCTGATATGAAATGTAACGTCAGCCAAATCGCCGATACGCTGCAAACAGTTCTTTCTGGAACAGGCGCAGGAAATTATCGCGAGGCCGGTGACGAATATAGAATTTTAGTAAAATTGGGTGACGCTCAAGGGATCGGCATTGATGAGCTTCTTGATCTTTCAGTGGTCAACTCTGATGGAGAATCGGTAATCTTGCGAAATATGGTTCACACCAAAACTCATCAGGGGCCGACACGCATAGAGAGGAAAAATCAGGAAAGAATGGTGGTAGTCTCGGCTAATATCAGTGGAAAAGACTTAGGGTCCATATTGCATGACGTTCGGGAAAAGTTGAAATCAATTCCTCTGCCCCAAGACTTCAGTATTCATTTTGCCGGAGATTATGAAGAACAACAAAAGGCTTTCCGGGAACTTTTACTCAGTTTCCTTCTGGCTATTATCCTGGTGTATATGGTTATGGCCTGCCAGTTCGAATCTTTGCGTGATCCTTTTGTGGTCATGTTTTCCGTTCCTCTGGCCGTTATCGGTGTTGTTCTGATTCTATTTCTAACCAATACCACCTTCAATATTCAAGCCTTTATCGGCTGCATCATGTTGGCGGGGATTGTGGTGAATAACGCCATTCTGCTGGTGGATCACACCAACCTGCTTCGCCGCAGAGAGAAATTGCCTCTGAAGCGCGCCATTGAGGCTGCCTGCCAACACCGCCTTCGACCGGTTTTGATGACGGCCGCAACCCCCATCCTTGGACTTGTGCCTTTGGCCATAGGAATAGGTGAAGGAGGCGAGGCCCAGGCACCTATGGCCAGAGTTGTCATTGGGGGGCTTCTCAGCTCCACTTTGATTACCCTCATTTTGATCCCTATTATATATGCACTTTTTGAACGTTGGAAATCAAATGAAAGAATGTTGTAACTCAGGTAGGCACAGAGGCACAAAGAAAAATGAAAACATATAGAGATTTGAAGCGCAGGGCCTTAGCCCTTCGCTACTTTTATCTAAATATCGGTTATTGAATTATTTTCATGAAAAGCTATATACGGGATAATAAATATGGTTTCTATGAAGTCAAATAAAAAACTGCTCAATACCCTTGTATTTTTTTTCTCATGTATTGCACTCGCGTCATTTCTTTTTATGGCGGGCTCTTCTTGGGCTGAAGTAAAAGCTGAAGTAAAAACCGGTGTTTCTTCCCCATCACAGCAGGAGGTACTTACCATCAGCCTAAAAGAGGCTATTCTCATGGCCCTTAAAAAAAATCAGGCACTCAAAGTCGAACAACTGACACCCCTCATTCGTCAAACCTTTGAGGAAGAGCAAAAATCTCTTTTCGATCCTGTATTATCAATGAAAGTTTCTCATTTCACAGAAAAAAGCCGCCAAACGTCAAAAACCACTGGAGACCTTACCAGCACCAAGGAGGAACAAACAGCAGCAGGAGCGGAAATTTCTCAGCTTTTTGCAACCGGCACCAAAGTAGCCATTGAGCTAAGCGAGGGCCGTGAATGGATGGATCTTTATGGAGATCAGCACACCAGCCGAGCCGGCATGACTGTTACCCAAGCACTTCTTAAAGGGGTCGGCGTAAAAGTAAATTCAGTGAGTATTGAGCAGGCCAGACTTGATACTTTTTCTTCCCGCTATGAAATACAAAGCTTTACGGAAACCCTTATTTCCGAAGTGGAAAAAACGTACTGGGATTTTGCCTTAGCCCAGGGGCAGATAGAAATCTTTACTGAATCCTTAAGACTGGCGGAACAGCAGATGAAGGAAACCGAAGAAAGAATCCAGGTAGGAACATTGGCCCAAACTGAGTTTGCTGCAGCCCGGGCGGAAGTAGCCCTTCGACGGGAAAATTTGATCAATGCCCGGTCCGATCTGGCCAAGGTTCGTCTCAAGCTCCTGCGCCTCCTCAATCCACCGGGGGCGAATCTGTGGAATAAAAAGGTGATTCTTTTGGATCATCCGGCCATTCCTGAAGTTTCTCTGGATACTATTGATCCACACGTTGAGGTAGCTTTGCGTCTTAGGCCTGATTTAAACCAGGCACGATTAGAAATACAAAAAGGTGATCTTGAGGTGGTTAAAACAAAAAACGGTCTCTTGCCGAAATTGGATTTTTTCATCACTCTGGGGAAAACAGGTTATGCAGACTCTTTCGGTGGTTCTGTGAAAAATATTGATGGGGAGGGATTTGATGTTTTGGCCGGGCTCACCCTTGAATATCCCTTTAGCCGCAGAGATGAGAAAGCACGCCATGAAAGGGCCTTACTCAGTCTTAGTCAGGCTGAAAAAGCTGTAAACAACCTGGCCCAACTTGTTCAAATTGAAGTTCGCACTGCCTATATCGAAGTAAACCGCACACAAGAACAAGTCACGGCAACAGCGGCAACCCGCGCGTTTCAGGAAGAAAAATTTCGTGCTGAGACCGAAAAGTTTAAGGTCGGAAAATCAACCACCTTACTGGTGGCCCAAACCCAACGTGATCTGGTAGCCGGCCGCATATCGGAAATAAAAGCCATAGTCAGTTATCTTAAAGCGCTGGTGGAACTGTATCGCCTTGAGGGATCACTTCTTGAGCGCCGTGGAATTTCCCATCCCCTTACCGCAACAATAAGCCGTCCATAAAATAAGTTAAAATTCTATCGTATTACTCCTTCTTGGAAAAAAGGGATTGAAGGCGATCCCACACCTCAATGTGAAACCAATTTTTTATGATCCAACTTACATTCATACGTAATAATTGAGTAGGCCACTCTAATTCTTTTTTTTCACAAATGGTAGATTCACTCAACTTTTTAAACTGATTGGCCAATTTTTGTAAATGATCTTTTTTTTCCTCTTCATTTGTATTTTCCATAATTTTCTCAATTTCAGCCATTGTTTGCCAGGCCGATTTCATTCTCTTTTCCGTTAGTTCAGCTTTTTTGAAATTGATTAAACCAAACCTAGCTTTCAATTGATTTAAGGCTATTCCCGCCTCATAGGAACTATCAACAATTTCTTGACGACTCATCCATTTTGTTTCATAACTAAGCATGTATTTCCAACTATAACTCTCCATGGCCTTGCGATAATCCTCTACAGTGCGATAGAAAATTTTATACCCGTATTTTTCGGGATTTTCAAAGGCTTCACTGCCCGGATCAATAAAAGGAACAAAAGGGGATATAAATGGGATTACCTTCTTTGACTGACCAAAATTCTCCAATAAATATTTATTATATTCTATTGTATCTAATACTGATTGGTAGGTTTGCCGAGATAATCCTATCATAAAAAAAAGGTCAATACGTTTGCATCCCAGATTGAGCGCTGTCTTAAGCATACGCTCTAATTCTTGATTGCCGTAAGGTCTGCCAAAAAAACGCCTGATATTTTCATCATGAGATTCAGGTGATATTTCAATATTAAAATGTGGGAGGGCCTCACTAATAAGTTCTAAAATATCATCTCCCGGGGGAATAAAAAATTCCATAGCCACTGGATTGCGAATTTTCTGTTTTTTCAGGGTTTTCAAGAATTCCACAGCATATTCTTTCCCAGCTTGCATAATATCACCGATAATAATTATGGGGGCATTAAGGTTCCGATCTATTTCTTTAAGGTCATCAGCCAAAATTTCCGGATTTCGAAAAGCAGGTTTTTTTCGATTGCAGGTGTTTTTAAAAAAATAGGCTGCTCCGCCGCAAGTCTTACAGGTATGGGTGCATCCACGGACATTGAAGGCCGCTGTAGCAGGATAACTTAGCCAGTTTTGATAGGGAGTATAACCGCTTAAATCACGAAAACGGATTACCTTTCTGACAATGTGAGAATAATCAATTTTAATATCATTCATGTGGGCAGGAACATGGGTTAAGGGGTTTTCTCTTACCTTACCCTCTTTATTACGCCACGATAAATTCGGCACATTTTCATAAGACAAACCAGTCTTAATGGCTGTCAATAATTGCCTCAAAGGTTCCTCAGTGGAATCTCCTCTCATCACAAAATCAATTTGAGGATATTTGCGGATAAGTTCTTCATGATAGTAGGTGGATGAGAACCCCCCGAAAACTACAGGTATACAGGGATGAATTTTTTTCACAATTCCAGCTAAAGCTAAGCTGCCTTGAACATGAGGCATCCAGTGTAAATCAATACCGAATAATAAGGGATGTAATTTACTAATGAACTTTTCCACATCAAATCGTTTACTTATTAACATTTTCAAGGCGATATTGACAATGCGGACTTGATAACCAAATCGATGGAGGTATTCTGATATACTGGTGAATCCGATGGGATACATTTCAAAAATCGGGGAAGAGGGGACAAGGTCACTTATGGGGCCAAATAGTATAGATTTCTTTCTAAAATCATAAACAGTTGGAGGATGTAATAAAATTAAATCCGCTCTATCTCTCAGATGCATCATGTTTTCTTTTTTAAAATTCTTTTATCACCTATACGCATAGTGATATTTACTGAGTCAAAATATTCAAGAAGAGATATAGCGAATTTTCTGGAAAAACTGAATAATTCTTTAAAGCTGACCACGGATATATCATTATTATCATAAAAATATTCCTGTAGTTTTTTCCTGATTTGCTCCATGCTCTCCTGATGAAATAATACCTTTTCTTTTACTTTGATTAACACCCCTTCCTCTATTAAAAAATCTATTAACCTTAGGGTACCAACTTTCCCCTGGCAAGCATCCAATACCGCATCAAGGTTTGGAGGTTGGAATCCTGCGTTAAGATAAATATCTAAAATTCTCTTTTTTTGCTTTTCTTCCTCTAAGGATAATTTTGTGCTGTGAGTAGCCAGCGACAGCAATTTCTCTCTTATGAAAATTTTCTTTTTTGCTGACAAATCTTCCAAAATA
>JAUWIR010000210.1 GCA_030605265.1 Pseudomonadota bacterium
AATTTCAATCCGGCCGAATAAGAAACGTGCCATCACCCTTACTGAGCATGGCACACCTTCTGTTCATGTCAGGTTATTGGGGACTATTGCGGCAGGAGAACCGATTGAGGCAATTGAGAACGTTGAAATCATCTCGGTCCCACAAGAATTTCTGGGAAGGGGTGAAAATTTTTGTTTAAGGGTGAAAGGGGATTCTATGGTGGGTGATGGAATACATGATGGAGATATTGTCATTATTAATAAAAGGGTGACAGTGAACAATAACGAAATGGTAGCACAACGCCTGCCTCAAAACGTTCCGATGACAGGGGTGCCTGAATAATATGGGTGCGTTGCCGGCAATTTTAATATTGATTTATATTTCTTCTTATATTTTCAATACTTACCTATATTTATCTATATTGATTTATATTCATATAATTGGAAAATTCTGAAATTTTTATTATATAGCCATCTTGAGATCTGTGCAATACCATTTGCCTAGAGATAAAAAGTGGCTAAGATATTCACTTGACGAGCATAATGATAAGAGGTAGTATCCTGGGGAAAGGGTGATTCAATGTAAGCGTTCTTTAATCTTGAGTGCTTTCCAATGCTTTTAAATTAACTGTGGGGGCCCCAAATTTCTCCAATGAAACTAAAAGTTATTGAAAAATGCCATTTTTCAAAAATACTGCCGCAAGGGACTTTGCTGATTGATTATGCTCAAAATCCCTCCTCTTTTGCTGACTGTTTCCATTTTAATCCAACACAAGTAATAGAAAAAATACAGGCCATTGAAAAGCAAAAATTTTTCAACCGAAAGCTTCTGGTTGAATATCTTTACCAGTATCATTTAGATTTAAAAGCGCCCTCGAAAACCTTACAAAATATCCTTCAATTAAACGATCCGGATAGTTTAGTTATTATGACCGGGCAACAGCCGGGTTTGCTGACCGGACCACTTTATACTATCTATAAAACAATAGCCTGCCTTCAGGTAGCCAAAAAAATTCAGCAACAATTAAACAGAAAATGCATTCCGATTTTTTGGATGGCTTCAGAAGATCATAACCTAAAAGAAGTCACCTCTGTTTTTTTCCCAAACCTTCTTGGTACTGAATATGAAAAATTCTCTCTACGTCCCAAGCGAGGGCATTTTAAAAAACCAGTTGGTCTTATTCCTCTTGAAAAGGAAAAAATAGTTTCTTTGCTTAATAAGGTAAAAAATTTTCTTTCTGCTTCATCTCACTTTGATGAAGCAGAGAAAATGCTTTACCACACCTTGAATCACTCTAATACCCTTGGCCAATGGTTTTCCCGTCTAATGCTCACTCTCTTTCAAAACTCGGGTCTTGTGCTTTTGGAGCCCAATAGTCCTATCTTGAAAAAATTGGCCGCCCCCCTTTGGGAAAAAATTGTTAGTGATCCCCTTGCCTTGCCAAAACGAATAAATCTATCAGGAAAGGCCATAGAGCAAAAGGGGTATATACGTCAACTTCCCATTTATACAAATCAGTGCCCCTTTTTTCTCTATGAAGAGCAACGAAGAGAAGGGGTAAGCTGGAGCGGCCACTCTTTTAACACTATAAAACACAGCTATTCAAAAGAAGATTATCATACTATTGTCCAAAATTTTCCGGAAAGGCTCAGTCCTAATGTATATCTGCGGCCCATTCTTTCAGAATTCCTCTTTCCCACTCTTTTCTATCTTGGTGGGCCGGGAGAAATAGGCTATTTTGCTCAGTTAAAAAAAGTGTATGAATATTTTGATCTTACAATGCCCATCTTGCTCCCTCGGTTGAGTATAACTTTACACAGCCGAGAATTGAAACTGCCCGATGTTCCTTTTCCACAGGAAAGATGGTTGAATATTTTCTATTTTCTTAACCAATTTGGGGAAGATTTTTTGACATGCTTACAGGAATTGCCTATTGAAGAAAATTATTTCCATCATTACCGGGTTTTAATAGATTCATAAAAATAAAAAGTTATAAGTGTAAACTACTTTTTGTTCTTTGTGAAGGATGCCGATTTTCCAATATAAAATATTCTCTGTGTTCTTGTGAATAGATTTTGACGAAACAAAATTAATTAAAAAGGGAGACATTCTATGAAAGGGCCCACTGAACACCCTCTTGATTTTCTTGCCTTTGGTGCCCATCCTGATGATGTGGAAATGGGGATTGGAGGGCTTTTAATTAAGATGAATAAAAAGGGGTACCGCACAGGGATTGTGGATTTGACTCGTGGGGAGATGGGAAGTTACGGAACAGCTGAAACTCGATTTGAGGAAGCTGAAAAGGCCTCTCAAATTTTACAGGTGACTCTTCGGGAAAATCTTGATTTAGGGGATACGCAACTTTCGCTGAGTAGAGAAAATATCCTGGCGGTAACAAAAGTTATCAGAAAACTAAGGCCTTCAATCATTCTCTCACCCCATGTGATTGACTGGCACCCGGACCACTCAGCTACCGGTCAATTAATTCAACAAGCCTTTTTTCATGTTCGCTTAAAAAAGTTAGACCTTGAATATCCTCCTCACTATCCCCAAAATATTTTCTATTATCCCTGCCATAAACCGGTAATCCCAACTTTTATTATTGATATCAGTGAGGAATTTACTCAAAAAATGAAGGCCCTTCATGCTTATCAATCGCAAATATCTGCCGGAAAAAAAGTAAAGCATTCCTCTCATACTATTGGAATTTCAGACTACTCCTTCCATGTAGAATCCCGCTGCCGGTACTTTGGTTCACTTATTGATGTAAAATATGGTGAAGCGCTTTTAACTGAAAGGCCCTTGAATGTAAGCGACCCTTTAAAATTATAAGACTATGGGCCGTCGAAGCGCCAAAATTGGGGACCTTAACGAAAAGTTGATAAAGTAAAGTTTAATGATGTATTTCTTCCCTTTGCAGTTAAGGTTTAGATGCCGTGCGGGCCGTATGCCGGATATCTCAATTCCCCGGTAGGGCCTAAACTTATGTTGAGTTCGTCAACAATTCCGGCAAAGGTTATTGCCGAATTTATCTTCAAAAGCGTTCATGAATTCAACATACTGGTTCATAACAGCATATGAAGTCCATACAGAGATTGCATCTTGGCTATAATTGCCTTTTTCACTCTTAAATTGTAAATTTTGTTTCGAAAGAGGTGTATCCCTATTGCTTATATACAGAGATGTCCTTAGCGCTGTCATTGAAAGTGATTTTATAATTACCCGGGCCCAGGGTAATCAGGTAATCCGAGGCAGCAGGATAAGCCTCACACCAATCAGGGTATGGCGTGATCTTAAATCGTGGATTATCTCCTTCAAATGCCTGTCTAATCACCCAGTGCTCTCCTTCCTTGACCATAGGCGTTATTCCCCAACCATTGGGGGTACCTCTGAAGTAGGCATGATTCCAGTCTAATTTTTGGGCAGTAATTTCTTTTGAGGTCGGATTGAAGATAATTTTATAAGTGCCGGGGCCTTGCGTGATTAAGTAATCCGAGGAAGGATAAGCTTCAAGCCAATTCTTATAACGGCTTATTTTAAAACGCGGATTATCTTTGTAAAATTCTTGGATGGTATTGTACGATCCATCAACGCAACCCATAAGTGTCGTGCCCCAATAGTTCGGCGTTCCTCGAAAATACCAAACATCGAATGCCGGGGGTATTACATTTTCATAGGTGATGAATTCCCCTTGATTGTTGCGGTATCGGTCGATATTTCCCAAAAAGACAACCTTGCTGTTAAAGGCGAATACATTCCCCACACGATAAATGGAACGGTTGAAATTATTTACTGTTTCATAGCTTCCCCCTCCCATAAGTGCATGGGCTTCTGTTCCCTCCGGCATATCTAAACCGCATTTGCTTAAATCTACACAAATTTCCAAATTGTCAGGGCTAAAATTGTGGACAACGAGAATTTTTTCACCAAAATATTCTCTGATAATGGAAAGGGTTTTTGATTCACTATCTTGAGAATCCCGGACCTGACGACAATATGTAGGGACAAAATAGGTAATCCCTGCACTTAGGGCGGCATAGGTATTTCTTAAAGTGAGGATTTGACGATAATGATTCAACAAAGAACCTGGATCACCCTTCTGAACCTCCACAGCTTGCCAATCCATAGGCATGCGAATGAGATGATCATTGCCCGCGCCTCTCATGCCGATCTCTTCTCCGTAATAGATAACGGGATTACCGGAAAGCAGAAGATAGAGAGAGGCGACACTTTTCATTTTGGCAGTATCGTTTTCTAACTGAGAGGCAACTCGATCGCCGGCAAATTGATCGTGATTGCTTAAAAAAATGGCATCCTGAGTACCTGAGGGAAGATGATTCTGAATGGCATAAAGATGTTTCATTAAATCGGAGGGCCTCTTTTCTTGCTTTAATGTATTCATGAGATCACCTTGGTATTTAAAATGGAAAGCACAATGAAATTCATCGCCATTGCCGTAATAATCAAGCATTTCATCATATTCCTCAGTGGGTGCCTCAGCCAGAAGAATAGCGCTCGGGTTAATCCCTTCAAGCCTTCTTCTTATCTCTTTCCAAATTTCATGAGTTGCCGCAAGGTCCTTCTGCAGCCCATCACCTTCTTCAACAAGATAGCGGACCGCATCACAGCGAAAGCCATTTACCCCGGTTTCATTGATCCAAAATTTCATAATGTTTTCAACTTCATTGATAAGCTCGTGTCTGGAAACAGAATCATTGAAATTCAGATCAGGCATGGTTGAACTAAAAACTGCATAAAAGTAATTATCGTCGTCAGGATTGCCGTTATCATCACGATCTAAATGTGAATAGGGATCCAAATGCCAGGGTTGACCTTCCCCCCAGGGTAAATTCCAGTCAAGATTAGATTCTTCCCAGACAAACCAGTGATCTTTTCTGATATTTGGATCAGAATGAGAAAACCATGGATGATCTTTTCCTAGATGATTAACTACCAGATCAAGGATAATTCTGATGTCCTTTTGCTTTGCAGCGCTCACTAATTTTCTAAGATCTTCTATATCTCCATAGCGTGGATCAATACTGTAATAATTAACAGTGTCGTAACCATGATCGCTCATTGCTTTGAAAATGGGCATAAGCCATATCGCCTTAACACCCAGTGTTTCCAAATAGTCCAGTTTTTCCCTAACACCATCAAGATCTCCTCCAAACCTATCCACAAATAACTGATAAATATTTGTTTCCCTTACCCAAGAGGCGTCTTCCTCCCGGGGCCGTAACGCAAATTTCTCCTGGGCGCGTAACGCAAATGTCTCCTGGGCGCGTAATGTCTCCCGGCTGGAAAGAAACTTCATATTGTTTTTACTTCTACATCCATGGAAAAGAGAAAGGCTCAAAATTATAATACCTAAAATAGTAAAATTTTTTCTTATTGTATTCAATTTGTAGTGGGCTCTCATAAGTACTCCTCTTCGATTATCAATTTTGTTTTTATATAATTAACTTTCGTTATAATAAGCTATTTAATGGAATATTCTTTATTAATCAAATTATTTTTATCTTATAAATTATGTTTATAATGATCGTTTTTTTATATCAAGGCTTAATTTTGATTAAATAAAATAATACTAAAATAATTATTTGTCAATCAAAAATTAAAATTTTAAATTTTAGATCAAATTTATGGTCTCTATTTTGTATCGTATTAAACTATCGTCACTATTTGATTGTCTTTATTTCAGGGCCAAGGCAAGGAAAACCACCCGGGTCAAAGAACTAATGGGGAAAGATTTTATCAGTTCCTGTTATTTTGACTATGATTATTGAGAAAAACTGATACTCGTAATCTATATTTTTCCTCACATACTTATCCTAAAAAATCAGGAGTAACTGCTTCAACTTTTACTCGCAGATACCGTGAAATTTTCCCTTTTTCATTCTTTACTTTTAGGAAGGCAATATTATTCTTATAACCTGTAACACCAAAATCTTCACCCCAGGTTAGCCCAAGTTTTTCAATGGCGGCAAAGGATAAATCAATAATCACCCCGCATTTTCTCGCTTGAAGCCCGGGGCCATAATCATTTACCCGAGCAATCACTTCTTGTCCGGTTGGCTGGCTGTGATGGTCCAGCCTTATGATCCTCACCCACCCTGTTTTGGCTTCCGGGCTATTTGGCGGCATAGCTGCAGAGGAGGTATCATTGCGAAATACTGCAATTCGCGGTCTTGCTCCGGTAATGGATCGCAGCAAACCCGCCTTAATTAATTCCTGGCGTCCTGACCTATGCATGCGCATTACCTCCCTGTACCTCCTTGATCGTCTTCTAATATAGCGCCATTGACCATTGACCAGTTCTTCATAATTATTTCCTGCATCTGATTCTAAATAAAAAGTTGCCCGCCCGCAATTATTCAAACCCCTTTTTTCTTTCCCGGGAATAACACGAATCCTTCGAGAAGAGAATCGAGTGGATTTACTCACAATTTTTTGGCTGTCAGAATATATTTGCTGAATTTCTTCTCTAATCCACTTTTGGGTATTTGTATCCAAATACACTACCTCAATTATCTCAGGATCAACATCAAAGGGGAGGGAAAAATTCATCTCAACCGGTTTTTTAAATTCCAACCCCTCAGGCTCACATTTATAAATTGTATCAAGGTGATTCCCATATTCATCTAAAGCGGACATACAAGAGAGCGTAAGATTTTCTTCCTTCTCCAAAGCTTCAGGAGGAATAGTTACTGAGAAGGCCTTATCAGGAAGCGCTATTTGACCTCCCTCTCTAGTGACTCTTTCCGACACTGAATCCAGGCACACTGTTTCAAAAACAGCCCCCTCAAAAGATGGATAACCTTTGTTGCGGCTCTTCTTGCTCTCTGCAGAAGGTTTTGCTGTGGTTGATAATTTGGAAAGTATACTGGATGGTTTTAAATTAGATCTCACCAAGAGAAGAATAATAACCGGAATTAGAGAAAAGGCAATTATTAGGATCGGTCCAATTTTTTTCTTCTTAAAGGGAGTTTTCATTTGAAAATAAACCTATAACAAGTTGATATCATTTTCATTTTTCTTTGTGACAACTTGTAGATATGTATGTTTTATTTTTAATGGTTTATGGACCCATTTTAAGAAAAAATTTCCAATTCCCCTTATCTTTTAAATCGGATGGATCAATATTTTCTTCGATCGTATCCCTTCATCAGTATCGTATAAATATCACTTTTTAAATTCATTTGTAAGGCAAACAATAGAAATAAGAAAAATGAAAGAGCATCTATATACGATTCTTGGCATCCTTCATTTCTCAGTTTACACACTTTATTTCACTATGAAGGACCAATAAAGAACGGAATAATTTTTGCATTTCCCGAAGCCATTGCATGGCATAGTCCGTGATTTTTTAAAGTAAAAATATTTCCCATAATAGACAATATAATCAAAATGTATACGTAAAGGAAATA
>JAUWIR010000450.1 GCA_030605265.1 Pseudomonadota bacterium
AAAACATTATGTTAGGGGAAATTTTTTTATTGGTTTTGTCTACTTTCACTCCTACCATTACAAATATTACCTCCGGCACAGGTCATAGCAATACAAAAAGATTAAATTTATTCCATATCTGTCTAGGACAGGTGATGGAGGTTCAAGAGAGGCAGGATTGGAAGGTATATAAGCAAATATTTTAAACTAAATATCTCGCTGTTTTAAAATGACAGGCCAAGTCCTGCCTTTCAATTCAATTGGAAGCTTTGTTTAAAAGGGAACAGGAGCCAGGTCCAAAAAGGATATGTAAAATTAATACCTGAAATAAGGTAAAGACATTTATCAATAATCTCCTTGTTATGCTTGTATTTTTATGCTTATATTAAAAGAAAACCTGATGATTTGAGTCCTTCTATTTTTTTCTTGCTGAAAGAAGAATTAATAAAACCCTTGACATTGTTTATATTATGTTTTATTATTAATCCACAAATGACGCGGGGTGGAGCAGTCAGGTAGCTCGTTGGGCTCATAACCCAAAGGTCGCTGGTTCAAATCCAGCCCCCGCTACCAATAAAAAAACAATAAAACGCTGTATAATTATTTATACAGCATTTTTTATTATTGAGCATAAATACGAAGTCATTTCTTATTTGGAGTCCACAATAGATATATTATTTTTTCCTTTTTTCCTCAATTAAAGAAATTTCCATAGTATTATTGAAAAGAAACCATCTATTGTAGGTCCCATAATTTAATTTGAGAGGATTAGAGTAATGCCCAAAACTATTGCCGAGAAAATTTTGAGTGAAAAAAGTGGTCAGGATGCCCGAAGCGGTCAAATTGTCATATGTGATGTTTCATGGGCAATTGCTCAAGATGGAACAGGGCCATTGTCTATCCGGCGATTACAGGATGCCGGTCTGGAAAAGGTCTTTGATCCTGAAAGGGTAATTTTTTTTATTGATCATGCAGCGCCCAGTCCTCGAAAAGAATTATCCAATGCTCACCAAATTATTCGATCCTTTGCTCAAAAAACCGGGGCCACAGTTTCAGAAATTAATCAAGGAGTTTGCCACCAGAGGATGGTTGAAGATTTTATAAATCCCGGCGATCTTCTTATTGGGGCTGATTCCCATACTTGTACCTCGGGGGCCCTAGCCGCTTTTTCAACTGGTATGGGTTCCACTGATGTTGCTGTGGGTATGGCCTTGGGGAAAGTGTGGTTAAAAGTCCCTCCAACCATTAAAATTGAAGTTGAAGGGAATTTGTCAAAGGGGGTATATTCAAAGGATTTAATTTTATATATTATAGGCCTTCTGACAGCAGACGGGGCCACTTATAAAGCTTTGGAATTTAGTGGCTCAACTATTTCCGGTTTGAGTATGTCAGAGCGATTTACCATGAGCAATATGGCTGTTGAGGCAGGCGCTAAAGCCGGTCTTATTGCCTCTGATCAGATTACTCGTGATTACTTGAAACAAAGAGGGCGGGAGAGTCATTTTCGTGAAATTTTTTCTGACCCTGATGCAGAGTATGAAAAAATAATAACCATTAAAGCTGAAGAAATAGAGCCGATGGTGGCCCTTCCCCATACTGTTGATAATGTTCAAACAGCAAGCCAGGCTTCCGGGACCAAAATTCATCAAGTTTTCCTGGGTACTTGTACTAATGGTCGATTAAAAGATCTGGAAATTGCAGCCAAGATTTTAGAGGGGAAAACAATAGCTCGGGGTTTGCGCTTACTGGTTACCCCAGCTTCTAAAAAAATATATTTAGAAGCCCTTCAAAAAGGAGTGATTGAGACATTGGTTAAGGCCGGAGCTGCGGTAACCAGCCCTGGGTGTGGTCCCTGTGTTGGAATCCATCAGGGAATTCTTGGGGATGATGAAGCGTGCCTGAGCACACAGAATAGAAACTTTTTAGGCAGAATGGGGAACCCAAAAGGCTTTATCTATCTTTCTTCACCTGCAACCGCTGCTGTATCTGCTTTAAAAGGAGAGATCTCTGATCCCAGAGAAGTAGTTTAATTAGCTGATAAGATAATAATACAGCTGATGAGCTGATGAGCTGATGAGCTGTTAAGATAAGCTAGATCCGGAAAACTAATTAAAAAAAAATGGAAATTCATATACCAATTAATTATAAGAAATCATTAAAAAAAGGTAATACCTATGATATTAGAAGGAAATGCAAAAAAGTTTGGCGATAATATTAGCACTGATCTTATTGCTCCGGGAAGACTTTTCCATTTACGAAATAATTTGCCAGAGTTGGCCAAACACGTTTTAGAAGATGCCGAGCCAAATTTTGCTGAAAAAATTCAAAAAGGGGATATTATCGTAGGCGGTCGTAATTTTGGTTTGGGCTCCAGTCGTGAGCACGCTCCTGCCATCATCAAGATTGCCGGTATAGGCGCTATTTTAACACAATCCGTTGCACGGATCTTTTTTCGGAATGCCATTAATGTTGGTTTGCCAATTTTTGAATGTGATACTTCTCAAATTGATGCGGAAGATCGCGTACAGATCGATTTACTCAAGGGAACTGTTGAAAATCTCACTAAAAAAATTACTTTGACCTTTCAATCTCTCCCCGAAATTATGGTAGCAATTTTGAATGATGGAGGATTAATGCCCTATATTCAAAAACATGGGGGATTTAAGCTTTAGTGCAAAATGCAAAGTGCAAAGTGTGAAATGATGAATGGTGCATCTATAAAGGGCGTAAAGGAAATAAATATCTTCATGCTCATAGTGAAATGAAAATACTATCAACTCAACAGCTTATCAGCTCAACAGCTGTATTTATATTGCCCTTCATGGTGGAATAAAAAAGCGTTAACTGTAAAAATACATGATGCCGTGTATTATTTTGAGAAAAGGTTTGCTTTTTTGTGAAAAAAATTGATATTTGGATTGCCACCGGTTTTGGACTCGGATATTCTCCTATAATCTCAGGGACTGTTGGGACATTGGGAGGCATTATCCTGTTTTGGATATTTCATCGACTTCCTTGGCCTTTATATTTAGCGACCTTAATTGCTTTTTCTTTTTTAGGGATTTGGTCAGCGGATAGAGCAGAGCGGGTATTCCAAAAAAAAGACTCAGGATACATTGTTATAGATGAAATTGTTGGTTTTCTGGTGGCAGTTTTTTTAATCCCCTGGAAGTGGCCGTTAGTGGTAATGGCCTTTTTCCTTTTTAGGGTTATGGATATTCTCAAACCCTTTCCCTTACGCTCGGCGGAAAAACTGCCGGGTGGCTTAGGGGTAATGTTAGATGATATAGGGGCGGGAATATATACTAATGTATTACTTCAGATCGTTAAAATCTGGCTATTATGACAAATTTATTACCTTACCTTGAAACATTACCTCCAGGAATATTACCCCTTTTCTTTTTTGTTATTGGAACGTGTATTGGCAGTTTTGTCAATGTATGTATCTTCCGTTTGCCCCGAAAGGAATCAATTGTCTTTCCTGCATCTCACTGTATGAGTTGTGGAACGAAACTTAAAGCGACTGATAATATTCCCCTGTTAAGTTTTTTATTTCTCGGAAGAAGATGCCGCTATTGTAAGTCGCCCATTGCCTGGCAATATCCGATGGTAGAATTCATCACCGGGCTTTTATTTGCTTTGAGCATTTTTCATTTTGGTTGGAGCTGGTATACTCTCATTGCCTGTATTTTGATCCCGGCGTGTATGGTGGTTTCCGTCATTGATTTAAAGATTCAAATTATTCCCAATGAAATATCCCTTCCCGGGATTGTTCTGGGACTTCTCATAAATATTTTGCCTGCATCTCCTCTCGGGTTTTTAAGTGCCTTATACGGAATGCTGCTGGGCGGCGGTTTTTTTTATTTAGTTGCCTTATTGAGTAAAGGGGGAATGGGGGGTGGAGATATTAAATTAATAGCTATGTTTGGGGCCTTTTTAGGGTGGAAAAATTGCCTGGTGGCCATCTTTTTTGGGGTCTTACTTGGGTCTGTTGTTGGAATTGTCTTAATGCTTTTACGAAAGAAAGGCCGAAAAGATCCTATTCCTTTTGGCCCTTTTCTTTGTTTAGGTACGTTAATCGCCTTATTTTTCGGAAATCAAATAATTTATTGGTATCTTCATTTTTCTTTCATTTGATAAACATGGCATCCCCATAGCTGAAGAAGCGATATTTTTCTTCAATAGCCTTTTGATATGCGCTAAAAATAAAATCTTTTCCGGCAAAGGCAGATACAAGCATAAGAAGGGTTGACTTTGGTAAATGAAAATTCGTTATCAATGCATCTACTATTTTAAAG
>JAUWIR010000093.1 GCA_030605265.1 Pseudomonadota bacterium
AAATAATATAATTTTTCGTTGCAGGGGGCTTAAAAAAAAAAGATATAAAAAACGTACTCTGCGAGACTTTTTAGTTCAAAACAATTAATCTCAAGGGCTTCCCCTGATTAAAAATAAAGGCCGCCATTTATAGTTATTCAATATAAATAGTATACCGCCTATTATTTTCATGTTCAACTAATTTCCCCAAAAAAAAAGATTCGGGATATATACATCCCGAATCATAATTATGCAAAATTTGCTCAGGGAAATTACATCCTATGTCTTCTTTGAGCTTTTTTCCGGGCTGCCAAAGCTTTTCTTTTCTTTCTGGCACTAGGCTTTTCATAATGTTCTCTGCGCCGAAACTCAGTTAAAACGCCCGATTTTTCACATTGTTTTTTGAACCTTCTTAGTGCGCTCTCAAATGGTTCGTCTTCCTTTATCCTTACCAGTGGCAATCAATTCCCCTCCCTCCAAGATGATATATGTAAATATAATTTAGAAATTTCGATATTCTAAAAATAACATTATATCTAATTTAGTCAAAATTGTCAAGAAAAACTATCCATTCAAATATAAACGTCCTCTATGAAATAATTTCAGATAAAATTTTAGGCTCCTTTTGCTCCCCCTGATGCTTTCTATAAAAACAGGTCTTATATCCTGTGTGACAAGCAGGGCCTTTTTGCTTTACTTTAATTAATAAGGCATCCGCATCGCAATCAAATAATACTTCTTTTACTTCTTGTGTATGCCCGGAACTTTCGCCCTTTTTCCAAAGACATTTTCTAGACCTACTCCAAAAATAGGTATAGCCCTTTTCTAAAGTCAATTGCAATGAATATTTATTCATATAAGCAAGCATTAACACCTGATTATTTTCGTCATCTTGAATAATAGCCGGGATTAGTTCACCGGGACCAAATTTTAAGTTATCGATAAACTCCACCTCTATACTCTCCTTTTATTTATATTTTCCGCGGTTCTATGTCATACATTTTCATTTTCTGATACAACAGACTTCTTTCGATTTGCAACATTTTGGCGCTTTTTGAAATATTTCCTCTGCTGGCCCGCAACGTTTTCGTGATAAGATACTTTTCAAAATCCCTTTTGGCTTCACGTAGCGAGGGTTGATTATTTTCTCTTAAGGTCAAGGGAATATCCATAACTGTAATAATCTCTCCCGGGACCATTATAACCAGTCTTTCAATCAAATTTTTTAATTCTCTGATATTTCCCGGCCAATCATAACAACTCATTAAATCCAATGCTTCAGTATTAACTTTTTTTAATTTCTTTCCATTTTCAAAACAGAATTCTCTCAAAAAGTGATCTACCAATAAAGGGATATCTTCTTTCCTCTCCTTTAAGCTGGGAACTTCAATAGGGATTACGTTTAACCTATAGTATAGGTCTTCACGAAAATTGGCTTGTTTGATTTCTTCTTTAAGGTCTTTATTTGATGCAGCAATTAAACGCACATCAACCTTAATCCATTCCACTCCTCCAAGACGTTGAATACAGCTTTCTTCTAAAATTCTCAAAACCTTGGCCTGGGTCTTTTGACTCATATCACCAACCTCATCAAGAAATAAAGTCCCCCCATCAGCCAATTCAAATTTCCCCTGCTTCCGATTCATAGCTCCAGTAAAAGCACCCTTTTCGTATCCAAAAAGTTCACTTTCAATGAGATCTTCCGGGATAGCAGCACAATTAATCCCAACAAACGGCCGCCCTTTCCTTTTGCTCTTCTCATGAATTTCTCGAGCAATTAACTCTTTTCCAGTACCATTTTCTCCATAAATATATACTCTGCCATTGGTGGGAGCTGCAATTTCAATCTGGCCACTTAACTCTTTCAAAGCTTTACTACAACCTATAATTTCATATTTTTTCTTAATCCTCATTCTAAGGTTCTGATTTTCCAATTGAAGCTTCCTTTGATCTAAAGCATGTTTTATTATAAGTATAGTTTTTTCCAGAGTAAGCGGCTTTTCAATAAAATCAAAAGCCCCCATTTTGATCGCTTTCACTGCCGTCTCAATAGTGCCGTGTCCGGAAATCATGATAACCGGAATATCTAAATTTCTATTTTTTATCTCCTTTAACAAAGTTAATCCATCCATTCCGGGCATCCAGATATCCGCTAATACAACATCCGGGAGCCCTTCCCCCTGCAATTTTTCAATGGCACATATCCCATCATTGGCCATGACCACCTCATATCCTTCATCAATGAGAATCCCTGCCAAAGATGAACGAATTCTCGCCTCATCATCAACTATGAGAATTTGTGTTCGGGCCATTTTTTGTCACCACTTCCAATAATTTCGTAAAGGATATTTATATTCCCTAACCAAAAATCCAAAGATAGAGCATATTCCCAAAGATATGAACAAATCCTCCATGCAGAAACATTGATGTCAAAAAAGTAGCAGGAAGGGGAACTGAGATAAAAGGAGGAATGTCCTTGAGGTGACTTAATTCATAAGGAATTACTCCAAATGAAGAAACGAGCAATTGATTGGAACTGCCTAGGGAAAATTGAAAGAGGAAAACTATTACGTTTAAACTAATTATAATAACAGTGACTATTGGAAAACGAGAACCAGGGATATCATCTTTGATGGGAATCAAGCTTTCCTCTCCTTTCCCTTAACAAAGCAAGTTATATCTCTTTTATCTCCTTTTCCAAAAATGCTTTCAAGGTATTATAAATGAACTCTCCCTGTCTTAGCGCATCTCCTGCCTCTTCCTCTCCATAGACTTTTGATGGTATCCATAGAGGTAAGTCGCCTCTTTGGTACAGTGGAAACCTTGTCCTTGCGCCATGTTTTTCTAAAATTAAAGCGGCCTTTTGAAGCTCGCCTATATTTTGGAGTTCATTTCGAAAAACCGCAACAAATAATGTAGAGGTCTTATGGTCCCTGGTAAAAATTTCTCGAAGGGCTAAACAGGCCTTGGTAATTTTTTCAACGCTTTCTTGAGCAAAATGGATAGTTCGACTATATAAACCATTAATTTTAGTTAACCGAGCGGTTTCTATATCTACTGTAGCTTCGATTAAATAAGCTTCTGCTATATCCTTGGGATTATGCACTTATTTCCCCCTTTCTTCTTAAACTTCTGAGCCCTATACTCATTCTAAATCAGTTTACCATATATACACAATACTAACCAAAAAGTCAATTTGTTAATTAATGACAATTCCATTTACTCATTACCATAATTCATCATTGCAACCAGATCTCCTTAAAATTAATTTCATAAAAAGGATTTACTTTAAAATTATTTAATCGTGAACGCGAGCCGTGAATATGATGTGGGTAGCAAATATATATAGTTGATATTGTATTCATAATCCCTTTTTCGGCAGTAAAATAAAACTCTTGAATAACTGAAAATTGTCCTGCACGACTGATTTTATCAAAAATAGTATCCAATACCGGATCTGATAATCGAACTTTATTGTATGGAGAAGAAGTTTTATATAATTCGCTTGTAAATTGACAGGGATCTCGCTGGTAACGAAAATCCTTCCAATCCTCTAAAGCAGCCTGAAAGACACTTCTCCTTTTCTTAGTTCCCTCATATATACCATCGTACAATTCTTTTGCCGGCAACGATATAATATTTACAAAAACATGGATTTCAGATAATTGCTCTGCAATAGAGTGGGCAAGTTGTAAAAATTTTGCTTTTTCATTTACCAGAAGTGAAAAATAAAAAGGGTTATCCTGATCATACCCTTCACTATTTAATATGGTTTTTGCTCTTTCAGGGTCATAATTAATTGGTTGATAACCTTCCGCATGGGCCCAGCTCCATGAAGGAATACAGGATTCAGCTAAAGTAGCATATCCATGAAAGATATTTTTGATTATTTCTTGTCTATTAATTCCAAGGGCTATAGCGAGCCTTAGTGCCTTTTTATCAAAGGGAGACGACTGAGTATTCAAATAAATTTGGATTATCCGATTCCCAACACTCTGATGTATTTGAATCCGGCGATTTTTTCCTAAAGCCAGCGCCTCACCTGGATTTATATCCATAGCAACATGCGCCCCTTGTGTCCGAAGAGCTTTAACTCTTAATGACGCTTTTGGAGTAATTTCAAAAGTAAGGCTATTTAAATAAGGCAAAGATGGATTTTGGTAATTCCAATTTCTATTTAAAATAATATGACGATTTTTATCCCAACCCTGAAAACAAAAGGGCCCGGTACCAATTATTACTACCTTGCCATAATTGGCCCCATATTTTTCTACTGAAAATGAGGACAAAGGAAATAATTCGACCCTCGTCAATAAATCAGATAAATTAGGGCAACCATCATCGGTAGTTAATTCAACAAGATACTTATCAATTGCTTTTATAGACTTAATTTTTTTAAAAATATGCCTGGTTTGAATCGGCAGAGTAGAGTTTGTTAATCTATTAAAGGTAAAAATAATATCAACAGCATCAAGTTCATTCCCATCGTGAAAAAATATTCCTTTCCGAAGAGGGACCCTCCAAGTATGGTTGGAGGCTAATTGCGGTAAAGAGGCAGCCAGCAATGGGAAAATCTTCCCATTAGGATCCCGGCATAACAACCCTTCCTGAATATTCCTAATAATTAATTTCTCGATATCAGTAACAGCGAGTTGGGAATCCAGAGTAGAGATAACATTGGGCACTTGAACTATAAGGTTCCCTCCGGGTTTAATTTTTTGCCCACCACTACTTTTAGCTCTTGCTCTAATGGTTATAAGAAAAAAAATTGTCAAGAAGAGAGATAGAAATACTTTTAAATACCGGTTCTGCAACAGTTTATCCTTGGTGATCACTTTTTTCCTTCAATATCCGTTTGGTAAATCCGGAATCCTGATACTGATCGAAAAGCCTTTCAATAATCCTTTTCTCTTGCTCTTTGTTGCCCTCTTTTTGATAAGATTTGGCCAGGTAATAAAGAACTTCATCTTTTTTTTCAAATTGAGAATATACAGTTAAAATCTCTTGCAAACGATCGATAGCCGCCCCGTAAGCCTTATTCTTATAATAAAATTTGGCAATGTATAATTTATTCCCGGCCAAACGATTTCTGCAAATTTGATATTTATCTTGAGCTTCATTAGATAAATAACTTTTTGGATATTGGGCTAAAAATTTTTCAAAGGCTTCACATGCTTTTCGAGTTTCCTCTTGATCTCGATCTTCTTCTAAGATTTGATTAAAGTGACTCATTCCAATTCTATATTGTGACCACTCGGATAATTTGCCTAAGGGATAAAATTCCAGTATCTTTTGGTATTCTAAAATTGCTTCATAATAATTTCCCTCTTCGTAATGAGTATTGGCAATTCCTGCACGGGCCAAAGAAAGATAGGTGCTATCCGGGTAAAGGTCCTCCAATTCCTGAAAAGCTTCCCGAGATT
Source organism: Pseudomonadota bacterium (assembly GCA_030605265.1). Lineage (GTDB taxonomy): Bacteria > SZUA-182 > SZUA-182 > DTGQ01 > DTGQ01 > JAUWIR01. The sequence continues at coordinate 5,403 of JAUWIR010000093.1, forward strand.
CAAGATACTTTTCCCGATCAAATAAATCTGCTCCCAGATCATATAACGTTAAGGCGGAAGGTACTTTTTTCTGTTTTATACAGCCAATTCCTGTGACCATAAAAACTAAATAAATTATAAAAATTCTTCTTCTAAAATTCATCATCATTCACTTAACATACAAAAAAGAGAAAGGCCGTCAGACAACACCTTCCCTTATAATGCACTCCTTATTTACAAGCTAAAGACAAGGGATACAAGGAATATTCGGTTTAATGCTGCAACTGAGTATACATAAACATAAAATAATTGCAAAAACAATAAATAGCGATCTTTTTCTCATTTCTACTCTCATTTTTATCTTATATCCGAAATATTTATTTCTCCAAATTATATGCCCTAATAAGCGGAGTAGGGCGCCAGAGGCTATAAACATCAAGTACCTCTTCCGGAATTGAAATATTCTGTTGAATGCTCACCTCCTGTTCGATGAGAGCATCCGGAAAAACAGCTTGAAGAGCTTCAGGGCCGATTGGTTCATGGGTCGCAGGGTGTAAGGGAGGACTCACGGGGGTGGGCAGATCGGCCATGATATTGTACCATGATTTGGGCATTTGGTCCTCAGGGAGTAATATTTTTCGATCTTTCATTGCAAACCCCTTTTTATTGATTTTCTTTTTTATCGATCGTAATATGCAAAGAATTGAGGAATTCTAAATCAGTCTGATTAATCTCATATTTCAATTCCTTTTCACTATCCTCTTCAGGCGCAGTGGGAAAAGTAATACTTTTTTGTTGTTGTTCTTTGTATAATCCCACTCCAATGGCAAGTGACAGATCAATATGATACCCTTGCTCTTTAATTCTTTTCAAAACAATCTGAACAGCATCTGATTCAACCAATGTATTACTTATTGCCTCCCCTAACTCTCGGATCATAGCTCTTAATTTTTCTTTATTATCCCCCATAATATTCCCTTCTCAACCGGTTCAATCCTTTATTTAAGGGTATAATGATAATTTACAATCCATTACGAATCAGCTTTCCATACCGGATGCTTTAAATAAAAAAACCTCACTCCTGAGGTTGAAGCTCTTGAATAAGTTTTATGACTCTATTTTTATAATCATCCTTTGGGACTTGAAGGTTCTCACCAGTTTTTCTGATACGAATTTCTATTACCCCTTGCTTTAATGACCGGCTGCCAATAGTTATGCGCAAAGGGAACCCTAACAAATCAGCGTCTTTAAATTTCACTCCCGGCCTTTCATCTCTGTCATCAATAATGGTCTCTATGCCACAGGCCAGTAATTGTTTATATACATCATGAGCAGTATCTTTGATATTCTTATCGGTTACATCCGTTGGGAGCACGAGGACTTGATAAGGTGCAATCGGCATGGGCCATATAATCCCGTCTTTATCATGGTTCTGTTCTATTGAGGCGGCCATGGTCCTGCCAACCCCTATTCCATAACACCCCATGATAATAGTTTTCTCATCACCCTTTTGATCCAGATATTCCGCTTTTAAGGCCTTACTATATTTAGTCCCCAATTTAAAAATATGCCCAACCTCTATCCCCCGAGTAATAGTTAATTTATCTTGACATCTTGGACAGCGGTCTGTTTCGGTCACTAATCTTAAATCAGCGAATTGAGGCACAGGGCAGTCCCGGCCCCAGTTCACATTCACTAAATGGGTATCCTTTTTATTTGCGCCAGTCACAAAATTAAACAGATTTTGCACTGAATAATCTGCGACAATCTTCACCCTCTCTAATCCAACCGGCCCGGAAAAACCGACACTTCCGCCGGTAATAGTTTCAATAGTAGCCTCATCAGCCATAACTATGTCAACTGCGTTAAGTAAATTTTTTAATTTTACTTCATTCAGTTCATGATCCCCTCTCATCAAAACAACCACCTCTTGCTCATCCGCTTTCATAATGAGGGTTTTGACCCCTTCATCTTTTTTTACCTTTAAAAAATCAGCAACCTCATCAACTGCCGTATACTTAGGAGTGAGAACAGCTTCCACAGGTTTTAAGGGTGCGTCAGGTAAAGCTTTTTCCTTTGACGGCAAGCATTCGGCTCGTTCAATATTTGAACCATAACTGCACTTTTGGCAGCTCACCACCAGGTCTTCCCCTGAATCCGCCAAAACCATAAACTCATGGGAAAAGTTCCCGCCAATAGCGCCTGTATCCGCCTCCACCATAGTAAACTTTAGCCCGCACTTGCGGAATATATTTTGATAGGTTTCTTTCATTCTTTGATAACTAACATCCGCTCCGGCCTCATCACAGTCAAAACTATAAGCATCCTTCATAATGAACTCTCTTCCCCGCATCAACCCGAACCTTGGCCGAATTTCATCCCGAAATTTCGTCTGAATCTGATAAAGATTAAGGGGCAATTGGCGATAAGACTTCACCTCCCGTCGCACCAGATCAGTAATAACCTCTTCATGGGTTGGCCCCAGGCAAAATTCTCTATTATGGCGATCTTTACATCGCATTAATTCCGGTCCATAAACAGACCAGCGGCCGCTATCCTGCCATAATTCAGCCGGACACAGTACAGGCAGAAAAACTTCCTGTGCTCCGGCCTGGTCCATTTCTTTCCTTATAATCTCTTCTATTTTCCGAATAACCCGATACCCTAAAGGAAGAAAAGAATAGACCCCGGCGGCAAGCTTTTTGATCATCCCGGCTCTCAGCATCAATTGGTGGCTGATTACTTCCGCCTCAGAAGGCACTTCTCTTACAGTATTAATTAAGCCCGCGGAATATCGCAACAGTTAGTCTCCTTTTTTAAAACACCTGACCCTATTTTAAAAGCTTAAAAATTTTCATTTTATTTATTCTGCATATCAGCTTATCAGCTTGTAACCTCAGCTAAAAAGCTGGTTTTAATCCGTGCTCAACAGCTCAACAGCTGTATTTAATCAGCTTAATTTAATAACGTATATCCTAGCAAAGAGTTCCCCCTTTTGCAAGCAGCAATTCTCACTTTGACATGATTTGGATCAAGGTAACAATTTTTCACCGCAGAGAACGCAGAGTTCGCAGAGAAAAAATATAAAAAACTCAGCGTTCTCTGCGTTCTCTGCGGTAAATTATTTATTTTTTTTAAGACAATTAGGTGTGCATAGCAAAATTGCTGTTTGCAAGTCTAAAAACTTGATTATTCTTCCTTAAGGATTTTTCCGATGGTCTTTTCCCGAGAAACACCGGTAATCTGCAATTTCACTTGCTGATTGACCATCCTTTCAGATCCTTGAACCAGGACTTTAATATAATTCCCGGTAAGAGCGACAGAAAATTCTGTTTCCTTGTCTTTTTGCTCTAAGATAAGTGCTGGAACAGTTTTCCCTAAAAATTTTCGGCGAAACTGAAAACTCTTTTCTTTACTAAGCTCCCTCATCATGGAACATCTTTTTCGTTTGGTTATTCCATCTACCTGATCGGTCAATTGAATTGCCTCGGTATTTTGCCTGGCAGAAAAACTAAAGACGTGCAAATAGGCTAAAGGAAGTGATTTGACAAAAGAGAAGGTCTTTTGAAAACTTTCTTCAGTTTCACCAGGAAACCCTATTATGAGATCCGCCCCGATGGCCAAATCAGAACGTTTGGCAACTAAATCTTCTACCAGCTCCCGGTAAAAGTCAGTTTTATAGGGACGATGCATCTTTCTGAGAAAAAAATCATCCCCACTTTGCAAAGGGATATGTAAATGAGCACAAATTTGTGGAGAGCGCACAATGACCTCTTTTAATTCTTTAGTGAATTCAGTTGGCTCTATTGAGCTAAGGCGAAAAAAAATCGAATTATTTTGTTGAATTAATTTCAGCAGCAAATCAGCAAGGGTTATTTTTTTTTCTAAATCAACCCCATAGGTCCCCAAATGGATACCTGTAAGGACTATCTCCTTGTAGCCGTTTTCACCTAGTTTTTTAGCCTGAAGAAAAATAGTTTCAGGTCTTGCGCTTCGATTCGGCCCCCTGGCTTTGGGCACAATACAATAAGTGCACTGATTGTTACAGCCTTCTTGAATTTTTAAAAAAGCACGAGTATAGCCATGGAAATGTTTAATAAAAAGTGCTTGGAAAGGGGTGTTTTGAGAAAAATCTTGCACCCTTACTTCCGGAGTTTCTCTTTTTTTTAGATCAGGAAGATATTGCCGAAGATAATGAATAAAATCCCCTTTTTCCTGATTTCCTATAATTAAATCAACTCCCCCAATATCGGCCAACCTTTTTGGAAAAACCTGAGCAGAGCAGCCAGTTACCAAGATAAAAGCTTCAGGATTACTCCGCAGGGCCTGTCGTATCTTCATACGAGAATGATAATCAGCCTTATTGGTGACAGTGCAGGAATTAATAATATATACATCCGCTTTTTCTTCAAAAGGAATAATCGTAAATCCCAAATCTTGCAGCTGTTCATGCATGGCAATTGTTTCAAATTGGTTTAATTTACAGCCAAAAGTAAAAAGAGCCACTTTTTTTCTTCTTTTCATAATTACCTTACATTTTTTCTTCAACTTATTATAGACATTTATTTACGATTGAGGTAATCTTGGTTCAATAAAATTTTGCGACCAATTGCTATTTCCTCATCCAATTGATTGATATATAATTTTATTTAATTCTAATATGAAAAAATTTATATCCCTTGACAATAAAAGGCTACTAATGATATACAATAAAAATTGATTTACTTAAATAAACCCAATGAGAGGGGGGGAGGGTAAGATAAATAATTTTCTTTATGGGCGATTTTTTATCCATCGATAATTATTATTTTCCTGATAAATTATTGTTGATTGTATCCTTTATTTCAAATCATTACAACCAAATTAATTCTATTCATCATTAACAAAATAAGGAGATTTTTATGCTCAAGCTTTTCAAGAAAGAAAAAGGGTTTACACTCATTGAGATTATGGTAGTGTTGGTACTTTTAGGCACTTTAGCTACAATTTCCATACCAACTTATTCAAAATACCTGAAGCAAGGTCAAGTTTCTGAAGCGATTATTA
>JAUWIR010000211.1 GCA_030605265.1 Pseudomonadota bacterium
CATCATTCATATGCTCTAAAGGATGTTTGCCGGTTAAAAGCTCTGTCATAATTATCCCCAAGGACCAATAATCCACCTCTTTTCCTACAGTGCCGGTTATTGCCTCCGGGGCTGCATAACTTACAGTCCTGCTCCTGCTGGTGAGACGCCGGGAGATATCTGTTGCCAGGACCGAGGCAATGCCAAAATCTGTCAATACAGGTGTTAAGGGAGATAATTGACGAAGAAGAATATTGGCGGGCTTTAAATCTCTGTGAATTATTCCTATGCTGTGACAATCATAAAGAATTTGATTAAGGTTCGATAGGAAATTTTTAATTTCATCCTTTGACACTCTTTTTTTGGTGCAGTAATCAGTCAAAGATCCATGCCGGATAAATTCCTGAACTTCATAGAACCTTTCGATATTTCCAAATTTATGAGAGCCGTAGACCTCCAATTTTACAATGCCGGAACTATTTAAGACAGCTATTTTATCTAATACTTCTTTTTTGGGAGTAAAGCCATAGCGATACAGTTTTAAGATAAATTTTTTACTGTTGCCAGTTTTTTCCAGTTTAAAGACATCCGCTTCACCACTTGGCACAGGGATTTGCTCGATGATTCTGTATTCATCGAGAAAAAAGCCGCCTGCTATGAGGCCAACTTCAAGGGGTTTAGTCTTATCCTTGCCGCCTTCTATTTCCGTTAACTTTTCTCGGACAGTTTTATCCGCCATTACTTATTAAAACCTTATAAATTTCTGTAAAAAGTAATATAGCTCACTTACTGTGCTATATTCCTACAAGGTTTCTGATCACTACCTCCATTTTCGATGAAAAGCGAAGGTGATCGTTTTCTTTTAAAGGATATTCCGTCATTGGTGTTAATCTGGCCTCATTTAAAAATGTGCCGTTAGCGCTGTTTAAATCAATAACATGCCATTTTCCTGCTTTTAAGATAATTCTAGCGTGTTTTCTGGAAATGGTTGTGAAGCGGTCAAAATATTCCACCATAACAGTACCCTCTCGTCCGATAATTTCATCATTCCCACAGGAGATAATCGTACCGTCATGACAGCTTAATTGAAGACACTCCAAAGTAGTTTCAGCAGATTGTGGATGGTGAATAGGTGCGGTTGCACTTTGTAAAAATTCCGAAGAGGAATCGGAAGGGTTTGATTGGGCAGGGGGATGGGGTTCAATCGTATCAATATTCTCTCCACATTTTGAGCAGCGAATTTCACAAGACGGATTTTCATAGCCACATTTAGGGTTAGGGCAGGCTCTTATTAGCTTATCAGAAGAAGTGCCCTTATTCCGGTCATCTTTTTCGTCTACAGGCGGAACATTTGTAATGTCGACCCCACAGCTTTTACATTCCCAAGCATCCAGTTTATTTTTGGTACCACAAGCCGGGCATATTCTAATCCGCCTATCAGACATTTTTTTATCCCTTTATTAAGTTACAGCCATTAAGTTAATTCTAATTTCAAAAAAATAAAAGAAAGGAGAGATGGAGAAAAGGGTGAATTGGAGAAAAAATTTTTATTATCTTTTCTTTTCCACTCTTCTTACATCAACCTTGAAATCTGCAAAGTTTACCAATAACCTTATCTCCTTTCTTATACAGATTTCTAAAAATATTTTACTGAGCGCCTGCTCAACGGAATCATCTTTTAGAGCTTCCATGTAACAGTATCCCCTTGTTGTTACAATGACTTTTTAATTTTTCAAGATCACCTCTCCGAGGAATACCAATAATAAAAAGAGATCCCCCTGAGAAGGCAAATTGGATAGGCCGGTGGTCCTCTTCATATTCAAGTTCATTGATATTGGCAGAGTATAGTTTCATTGCTTCAGTAGAGAGAAGATGGATTAGCTGATTGTCAGATCCTCGCCAAATCTTTTTTGTAGGCAAAGATTCAATAAAGGGGCCGCTAATTAAAATATCGATATGCTTTAATATCATAAAAAAATATTTTTTAAGGTAATTAAAATCATAACCTGAATAAACCAAAACCTCCCCCAGATTCATTGATTTGGCCATAGTTATTATCTGCATCAGGCCATAGGGCTGATCAAAGGGCTCGCCACCGGTGATGGTGATGCCGTCAGGTGATTTATCTTGATATGAGGCTAAAAGATCATAGGCTTGTTTTTGAGTTAAGGCTGAATCCTCATCTTTTTCCTGAAGATCTTCATTTATACAACCGGGACATTTAATGGAGCAGCCCTGAAACCATATCCCAAGGCGTTTACCTTTACCAAGCACGGTAACCGGATAATGCAACCGGTTAATGTAGATTAAAGCTTTATTCGAGTATAATCCCGGGGACTTCATCATGCATATCCAATTGGGAAATAGTTATGGTTTTACTCTCCTTTTTCTTATCATCTTTTTCTTGGCGATCAAAAAGGGCCCTGGAGAGAGGATTAATACAGTAATTTTCAAAATGATTGCCAATCCCACGTCCGCCATTTGAAAGGTCCTCAATGCAAAATTGCTTCAATCGTTTAGATGCCTCCGGCTTAATCTCTAAAATGATATTATTGGACTCTTTCAGCCTCTGGGTTAAATTGTCCCATATTTTGTCGAATATTTGCTCAGCTACGTCCTGCCTGATATAGTCAAAAACAACAATGTTGTCTCCAATTCTATTCAGTATTTCCGGACGTTCCAATTGCTCTTTGAAATATTTCTCAATAGCCGACAGTAATTTTGTTTTTAATTTTTTATAAGGGGGCACCGGGGGAATTTCACCCTTGGAGGTATTTTCACCCACTATGGCCACAGATTCCATGCCCAGGTTGCTGGTAAAAATGATAATGGTTTCGGAAAAATAGACGGTCTCACCCCGGCCATCTGTGATTCTACCATCCTCTAATATCTGGAGAAATTTATCTAAGATACGTGGGTGCGCTTTTTCAATTTCATCAAAAAGAATTACTGAAAAGGGTTTTTCCCGGACAGCCTTGGTTAATTCACCGCCGGCTTCATAGCCCACATATCCGGGTGGTGCGCCGAGTAAACGCTGATCTGAATGAGCTTGTGAAAACTCACTCATATCAAAACGTATATATGAATTTTCATCCCCAAAGATAAGCTCGGTCAAGGCTTTGGCCAATTCGGTTTTACCAACGCCGGTTGGCCCGGCAAAGAATAAAACACCCTTCGGCTTATTGGATATTTTGGCGTGTTGGATACCGGCCAGCCCTGTAACGGCACGCTTAAGAATATCCACAGCCTTTATGATGGCCTGCGGTTGCCCCTTGACTCTTTTAGCTAAAATCTTTTCGCCGTTTTTGATTCTCTCCCGGCTGACCTTTCTCCAGGGATCTTCAGTTACCCCAAGTTTGTAACGTCTGACCGCCTCGTTAATATTCTTAAATTCCACCTCTTCCCGTTTTGATAATCTACAGACAGCCAGAAGATCATTGAGCAGCATGCCGTCTGTCTGATCTACAAAGGCTTCAATAAGACGATTGCGCGTAAGCTCATCTTGAATAGATTCAAAACCATGGGAACTTGGTGCAATGGCGGAAATAATACGTTTTCTGTTTTGAGCATCCGGTTTTGGGATGTTAATCACTCTTATTTTAGGATTATCGATCGAAAGCCAGGAAGGCAAATCATTAATCTTTTCGCAAAGCCAAAAAATAGGGTTCATTCGAGTAACTGATTCCTCATCCGGTTTGTGCGGGTGGGCCTCGTGAGAAAGTTTCAAGGCTTTGCTGAAGAATTCATTTTCCGCTTCCTCCGGTGATTCAGGCTTAAGTGTAAGACGGGAGGCATAACGAATAAATACTGCCAGAAAGCGGTCTTTAGCTTTAGTCAAAGAGCGAATAGTATCTATGGCTTTGGGCAAAGGGGTTTCTGCAATAATCCCGTCGTCCTTGTCCTTAAAATTAAGTCGAACGAGCTGTTTAAAATATTCTTGTTCAGCTTTGTCCTGCAAAACAAAACAACTGTCGATTGAATCATAAGCAATGAACCCGGTGTATCCATCCGCTTTCAGGACCTCAATAAGATAGGCCTCCAAAGGATACGGGATGTACCTGATTTTTTGGGCATCCTCAGTATCCTGATCAGGAAAGGGAAATATATCATGGATGTTTCCATGCAGAATAAAAGATGACTTTATAGGAACAAAGCGAATAATGTCCCTGGCCCAGCGCTGAAGGTTTTGAAATATCAATTTATCCATAGATTCTTCCCATCATTCGATCTCTCCAATAAATTTCCTATCCTTTTCAGTAACTCGTCTGGCCTGTTTTTTGTTTTTGTCTACTTCAATATGCAAATGCTCTGCTGCAGGCGGTAATTCTCGGGCTTTTGGGAACAATTACTGATTAGGTGCAGAGGAGGTAAGGTTGGTAGTAAATCCCATGTTAACTTTTTCAAAATGCTTATCTCCTGTAAAAACTTTCTTAATTCCTTTTTCCTTCATTATGATAAACGATGTAAAATCTGTAAAAGAAATATCCGGTTTATCTTCGTATTTCTTTTTTAATTCCCAAGCCTTAAAAAAGATACCCTTATCAACCTCAACTACTTGTAACTTCCCTTTCTCAGCTAAAGCAAACATTGCGTCCACAAACAAAACAGCTTTATCATAAGAAACTGATCTAAACAGCAAAGTAATCAATTCATCAAGAATAAAATTGGAGGTAACCAGTAATCCCTTTTTTGTTTTTTCATAAGTCTCTTTGGCTTTATTATGATGGGTGTCTCTTTTATCTGCCAAAGCCAGCCATGCCCAGGTATCAATAAAGATCATTATTCCTTCTTCCCATATAGATAGAAATCGTGTTTATCTGCAAGATCTCCCGGACCTTCACAGCAGCCTATTACCTCTTTCAATGGATCTTCTTTATGATTTAGTTTGGTTTCTTTTTTTTGTGACTTGACTATTTTAAACTTTAACCAATGGATAAATTCATAAATCTTAGAAAGATCTTCTTCCGGGATATTTTCCAGCTCCTTTACAATTTGCTTTTTATAATCAGCCTTCATGATATTTCACCTCATATTTGCCTATAATGTTATTTAAACTTAAGCCTATTTTGTTCAGCACATAATTTTAGTAATCATTCAGACCCCTCACCCCAACCCTCTCCCCAAAAAGGAGAGGGAGTTGAAATGGTAAGCGCTACCAGCCTTTCATTGGAAACGAGGGGAGGGGGGAGTGAACAGTTACTAATTTTATAATAGCATATTAATGGATGAAGGTTTTGAAATATCAATTAATTCATAGAATTCTTCCCATCCATATTCTTGCCATCATTCGATCTCTGCAATAAATTTCCTATCCTTTTCGGTAACTCGTCTGGCCGGTTTTTTGCTTTTGTCTACTTCAATATGCAAATGCTCTGCTGCAGGCGGCAATTCCTGGATAATGTCAGTGTCCATCCCTTTTTTCTTCAAGTCGGCAATCATTTGATGATAAATTTGACACCAAGCCCCCATTGCTTCCGTATCCTTTATCCTCTGTTTTTGGGTGACTCCCTTCTTTTCTTTTTCACTTCCTACGGTACGAATTAATCTGGCTATCATCTCCCCCCTTGGTGAAAAGGAGGCCATCACTTTATAAGGTGAAGTCGGCTTAGACGAGAAGATCATTGGGACATGTTGACTGACCACATAGGTTTCAAAATCCGACTCAGGTTCATAATCTAAAGCCTGAAGTGATTCATAGACACATCTTTTTATTAAGTATTGCTCCTCTTTTTTCACCATCTCCTGTTTAAGATTGGCGATTACTTTGGCGGCTTCCTCAATAAGAGGCGACACTTTTGCGGCTTCAATTAATTTATTCTTTTCAAGGCCTTCTATCTGCTGAAGAAGTAGACTAATTGGCGGATGGACTTTATCAAAGGCAAGAAGCGACATCTTAATCCCCTGGAGCTTTTCTCTATGGGATCTATCCTCAGCCACTTTTTTATCAATTTCAAAATAATCCTGCTTTATTTGTTGAAGGTAAAAGTAAAGTTTATCAGTATTTGTTTCCTGAGCAGCACTTTCAAAAATACGCTCCGCCTTCCGGCAGTATTCGATAAATGAATAGGCCGTAATATCTGCAGCATATCTTTCAATGGATTGCCGCAGGTTATAAACCTCTATGTTTTGTTTCTTTTCCGCCTCCTCTTGCTGCATCGGCTCAGCAGGGATCTTTTGCAGGATGTCCTCAAGGGTTTCTTCTTTGAGGTCCAGGTTACGTATTTCATTTAAATTCATCATCTTTTTACTAACAGTTTCTTTATGAGTAATGTCAATCAACTCTCCGAATAGCTCAATTGCCTGATATATCGCGGCCTGTTTTTGAAGTGCAGTTTCATAAAGCATTTTTAAACAGTTATTATCCTGCCGCTGCTTATAAGGGCTATTCGAAGGAATGGAATCAATATTATGCATGAGTTGATTGTATGTATTGCCTATCTCGGTTTGTTTATCCCGATCAACATGCTCTTTATAATCCGAAGGTAACTGTGCCAGTTTGTTATCAAGGCAACTTTTTTGAGATTTAGTTTCCTTATTTTTCCCTTCAATGATTGTCGAAAGGCCCCTGTTTATTTCTTCTTGAAGCTTTTCCAGTTTCCTTAATCTTTCATTAACTGAATTTTTAAGCTGAATATAACGCTCTTTTGTTGCCGACGCTTTGCTTAACTTTGCATTAATTTGGGGCACACCATAGGTTTGCCTGCTGGTAAAGGGGCAAGATAGGCGTCGGAGCAAATCATAAATTTCTGATTTTACTTTTTCGTATTTATCCGGTAAGGATTTCTTTGGATTAAAAGGAGAGCAATTAAGTAAAGATTTTGTTTCTTGGCTGCTTATAATGGAGTTTATTTGGGAATATAAGGATTGAATATCAACATTTATCGAAACCAGCCTATTGTTTAATTCATTCAAATTGATTCGAGAATATTTTGGACCGCTCATATAATTAACCAATCTTTAATCTTTGTATGATATTTTGAATAAAGTCATTTAATTCAGGCTAATAACCACGCCAGGTAAAAACAAAATAAATGAAGGTTATTAAACATATAACTGCTGCTACGAGTAAAAAAATTCTTTTTATACGATCCATAGCCGTTCGTTTTTTAAAGTACTTCGAAAGCCTATTTATGGGTTCATAAATAGAAAATAGTTCCGAATAATATGAAAAAGGTCTTTGGAGGATAACCTCTAAGGGACTTTCTTGATATCTTTTGGATACGACTCTGGCCTCAGCGATAAGGGAGCGCAAATATGAATAAAAATCCTTATCATTTGACACTCAAATTAGACAGATAGAATACATAACCCTTTATAAATCAATGAATTAATTTTTTAGTTTCTTCACCATAAAATGTATTACCCCTTTAGTTTCAATAACTTTGCATTCATTTTTAAATAGTTAA
>JAUWIR010000095.1 GCA_030605265.1 Pseudomonadota bacterium
TAAAGCAAGAAAAAAAATATTGGAATGAAGATATTGTTCTTTATAAAGAAGTGGAAAACTATCTGGATGTTGTTGTCGGATGTGAAGACGAATAAACCGTATCAAGTCAGATGGAAAACTCTATAGTTCTATAAGCATACAATTTTTATAAACACTTTCAAGAAAACCAAAGCCCATTCTATTATAGACACGCTAAGCACATCCAATAATCTTTTCTGTTAATTTTTCATGTTCCATATAACCTCCGGCAGGTTGTGATAAATCTTTTTGATTAACTGGATTTTCTATCATGTTAATCCTGTTATCTTGTCAAATTTATTTTGGAAAGATGTCTATTGGAATTTAAATTTCCTCAGAGTTTTAAAAATTATATTTACACCTCAATTTTTATATTTATCTAATTTATGCTTTACTTTTCAAAGAGATATAAAAAAAATTATTTGACAATCAGCGCTATTTATTTTAGTATCCCTACACTTTGGTAACTGTTCAATTTCTATCTTTCCTATTTCACTATTATATGGAAGCGAGAGGGCGAAGCTGTATTCGCATACTCAGCTAATCCATCAAAATACGTTGACAAAGTGACCAACAATATCTTAAGACCAATATTTTAAAATCAGCAAGAAATCTTGAGACCAATTCCTCCGGATTACTCATAAAAATTCAGATAATTTAAATTTAATCAAATTTTGAATGGATAAGACATGAAGAAAATTATTAACATTAAATCCCTATTATTCATATTAGTCCTATTCATAACTATCTATTTCATTCTCCCACACTCCTCCTCTGCCAATTTAAGAGAATATACCATAGGCCCTCAAGATGTATTAAACATAGAGGTCTGGGACAACCCTGACCTATCAAGAGAAGTAACCGTCTCCCTCAAAGGCGCCATATCCTTCCCCCTCATAGGGAAGCTTCAGGTGGAGGGTTTTACCACTGAAAAACTTCAGGGTTTACTACTTGCGCGCCTGGCAGATGGATATCTTATTGATCCCCAGATCACAGTAACTGTCAAAGAATATAACAGTAAAAAGATTTTTGTGTTGGGAGAAGTTAAAAAACCTCGTGATTACCCTTTCTCCAGGGCAACAACATTAGTGGAACTTATTTCAATTGCCGGCGGACTTACAGAAGATGCAGGCCAGGAGGCGTTTATTTTAAGGCCGCCGGAAAAGAATGTTAACGCCGCAACCAACATTTCCACAGAAGTATGGGCAAAGGATGTAGCCACCGCTCTTGAGGTAAATCCATTACCGGGTCCATTGCCGGAAAATATGATAAACAACTACAATATTATCACCATCAACCTCAATGATTTTAATAAAGGCATCAATCTAAATGTTGAACTCCGAAATAAAGATACTCTTTATATTCCAAAAGGAAACTTTTGCTATGTAATCGGAGAAGTAAAGAAGCCCGGGCGCTTTAAATTGGAAAAAGAAGTCAATGTGCTTCAAATAATATCTATGGCAGGCGGCCTTACTAAAAAAGCTAATGATAAAAGGACAAAAATTATCAGAATCATTAACGGTGAAGAGAAAGAAATACGCGTTGGAATGACTGACTTGGTTTTACCGGACGACATTATCAAGGTCCCTGAAAGCTTTTTTTAAATACACCCTTTATGAATTCGTAAAAAGTATATAGACTTTTCACTTTTTACTTTTCACTTTTCACTTTTCACGAGATCATCAACCTTCCTTCATGAAGTAACACATTATTCTTCCCCTTTATTAAATGGGGATTAAAAGGGGGATTTTTAAAGGACACTATGGAACAACAAGGTTACCCTCAGGGACAATATCAGCAAGAAAACATCCATCTGCGAGACTACTGGCAGGTGATCATGAAGTACAGATGGACTATTATTACCTTTTTTACCATTATCGTGGTAACTGTGGCCATCACCACTTTCAAAATGCCTCCAATCTATAGGGCCACTGCCCAGATCCTCATAGATAGAGAAAACCCGAACATTTTAGCCATCAAAGAGGTTGTCTCTCTCAATGTCGATTCCCGAGACACCACTTATTACCAGACTCAATATAAAATGCTACAGAGCCGTTCCCTGGCCAAAGCCGTCATTGATACTCTGAATCTTGCACATAATAAAGAATTTACAGGAAAAAAGGATAAAAAGGAAAATATTCTTATCTCTCTTAAGAATTCTCTAATAAATTCTATTAAAAACCTTCTGGTCTCTCTCATACCTCCCTCCGGCACCCAGTCTCAGACAGTTGTTTCTCCCATACCGGAAGAACTTCAAGCCAAAAAAGAATCTAAATTAATAAATGCCTTTCTCAAAAAATTACAAATTGTCCCAACCAGAGACAGCAATCTGGTTGGTATTAGTTTTTTGGCTATGGACCCCTCCTTGGCCGCTAATGTACCTAATACCCTTGCTGAACAATATATTCAACTCAATCTTCAACTCAAACAAAAAGCAGCCGTGGATGCTTCCGGGTGGCTGAATCAGAATATGCAAGAGTTGAAAAAGAAGGTAGCAGCTTCTGAAGAAGCGCTTCACTCTTATAAAGAGCAAAATAAAATCGTCTCTTTAGAGGAAAAGCAGAACATTATTGTCCAAAAACTGTCCGAATTGAACACTGCCGTTACCGAGGCTAAGACTAAAAGAATTGGACTTGAAACCCTGTATAATCAAATCGAAAAATTCAAAAACGACAAAGAGGCCATAGAATCTCTTCCTTCAGTTATTAATAATAGTCTTATCCAAGCGCTTAAAACAGACTATATTTCCCTTTTGGGAGAATTTAACCTGGAATCCAAAAAATACGGCCCCAAACATCCTCACATCATAAAAATTAATTCGAAATTGAGCACCCTTGAAAAAAAGATTGAATCCGAAGTTAAAAAGATCATCAGCAGTATCAAAATCGAATATGATATTGCGCTGGCTCAGGAAGGGGTCCTGGTGGAAGCGCTAAACAACCAAAAAAAAGAAGCCCTGGAACTTAACAGAAAAGCTATCCAATACAACGTGCTGAAACGAGATGCGCAAAGCAATAAGCAGATGTTCGAAGTGGTTTTAAACCGCCTGAAGGAAACAGATCTTACCCGTGGCCTCAAAACCAGTAATGTGCGCATTGTTGATCGCGCAGAAGTTCCTGATACTCCGGAAAAGCCTAACAAAAAACTGAATCTTATATTGGCGGCTATTATTGGCTTATTCATGGGAGTGGGCCTTGCCTTTTTCTTTGAGTATCTTGATAATACCATCAAAACCCCTGAGGAATTGAAACGCTATCTTGATCTTTCTTTCCTTGGCCCTATTCCACACATAGATACTAAGAAAATAAAAGGTATTTCCACCCCTGAACTGATTACCTTGCACAGCTCAAAAAGCCATATTAGCGAGGCCTATAAGGGGCTGCGAACCAATATCATGTTTTCTTTTCCCGATACTAATCCTAAATCACTTTTAGTTACCAGCGCCGGCCCCTCGGAAGGAAAAACCATTACCTCTGTTAATTTGGCGATAACCATGGCCCAGAGTGGATCTAAAGTGGTTTTAATAGATGCTGATATGCGAAAGCCCAGAGTGCACCGTCTATTACAGGTAAAAAACGAAAAAGGGATCTCAAATGTTCTTATTGGTCAGTGCCCGGTAGAGGAGGCGCTGCAGAAAGGCCCAATTCCCAACCTTAGTATTATTAGCTGTGGCCAGCGCCCTCCTAACCCCTCGGAACTTTTAGTATCTCCTACCCTGAAAAAGCTTCTGGAAGCATTGAAAACCAAATATGACATGATTATTATTGATTCTCCCCCTGTGGCAGCAGTAACGGACTCTGTAATTATCAGCCGCATTACTGACGGTGTAGCCTTAGTGATCCATGGAGGTGTAACCGGTAGAGATATTATTATGCGTGGCCGGGATCTTCTCAAAAATGCCAATGCCCATATTTTGGGGGCTATTATTAATAATATTGATCTTGCTAAGCGAAACTACTATTATTATTATCAATATTATTACTATCAATACTATGGAGACGAGGAAAAGCCCTCCGACAAGCACCACAAGCGAAGAAAAAAAGGCCGCCCTTCAGAGGCCTAATTTTGTTTGTAAGTTCATTTTATACCTTATGCGACTTAATTGCGCATATATTCTTTAAATCTTCAACAGGCAATTGTTGTGTGTAGAGTAAGTGCTTAAAAAGTCAGTGGTAGGAAAAAGAGCGCAGCTATTATGTTGATGATTGGGATTTAATCAGAGTTTACAAAGTGACTCTATCGAAAAAAAAATACAATATAATTATTCATTATATTTTATTAAGCCTATTTGCATATTCATTAGCTAATGCTTTACCAAAAATTTTAGCAGAAAAAACCCTTGGCAGTATCTTTCGCAATTCTTTACCGTCAATTCCTTGGATAGGCCTTTTATTTTTAAATAGTTTACTCGATATAGAAAAAATTTCTTTTTCATCCCTAATACACAGCATACCGCCAAATCTAGAATCAAAACACATTCTGAAAAGGCTATTTCTGATTTTGCTATTAGCAATTCCAGCAGTATTCATCTCTATAAAATATCTTGCTGAAGCAGGCTTATTGGTTGGCCCTGTAATCATTTTTTTATTTATATCGCTCTTTATCTCATGTTTTTTCATGATAAATGAGAAAAAAATAAATGGAGTCATAGTCTATATCATCACAATACCTTTCCTCTTTTTTTTCCAACTTCAGTGGCCACAAATGGGTTTTAAGAAATTAATTATTTATGATATAAACATACCGTTTTCTGCGGCTTTTTTAATTATATTAATTATTTTTTATTTTTTAGGGCAGCTATATCAAGGTAATCACAATAAAATTAGCAATGAAAAAACCAAATTTAATAAGTTATGTTTATTATTTGTTTTAATGCCGGTATTTTCTATTATATTATCAAAAGATACTTGCCATAGTCTTATCTACTACCTTATGGACCTTTTATTGCCCTTTTTATATTTTGTTATTCTATTAAGATCAATAAATAATATAGAGGATATAAAAAAAGTAATATTTACTTTAA
Organism: Pseudomonadota bacterium; assembly: GCA_030605265.1. Taxonomy (GTDB): domain Bacteria; phylum SZUA-182; class SZUA-182; order DTGQ01; family DTGQ01; genus JAUWIR01. The sequence goes on from JAUWIR010000095.1 coordinate 5,042, forward strand.
TTCTCTCAGTATTCATTTATCAATTCTTCACTTTATATTTTATGTATAGAAAAGGTACATTATTAGATATTACAACTAACCTTTACTGGTCAAATATATCTACGGGCTTTAGCTCTACATTGTTACCCTTATTAATCCCATTTCAGATAGCTATGTATAACTTGCTAAAAGGATGGAAAAAAATACTTACAGGAGGCATGCTTCTTTCATTTATTGTATACTTAATTATGTCCAATTATAGGACGTCTTTATTAGCAGGTATTTTGGGATTCATCGTATTCTATTTTTATTACTATCATGGTAGTTTTTTTAAAAAATTATACACAACGGGATTAGTCTTGTTTTGTGTCTTAATATCCTCATTATATTTTGAAAATGTCTCTAAAAATTTGCCCTACTTCCGAATCATAAATACATTTCAACAATTGGCAGCAGGAGAATCGTTGGAAATTATTTCCTCTGGTAGATTAAAAATTTGGCGAGTAGCTTGGAAGATGATATATGACTTTCCTTTTTTGGGTATCGGGCCAGATATGTGGGGTCATTATATTAAGCAATATTCGTTACCTACTTTCACGTATATAGATATAAAAGGCAACCCTGTAAATGCATACGCAGTTGATCCTCATAATCTATATTTATTGATTTGGATAAATTATGGAATATTAAATCTTGTTTGCTTTTTATGCATTTTATTTTTTTCTTTAAGGAAAGGGTCACAAAATATTAAAAGAAATTCATCAAAGTCAATTCGCACTATTTCATTAGCCTCGTTCATTTCCTTGATTGTTTGGATAATTATGAGTTTTTTTACAATGAGATTTTTTAATAAGACAATTTTAATATACGCACTAATATTCTGGTCTATCATAGCCGTTATTTTAAAGTTAGATGAAGCATCTAGTTCAACTTCAATGCCAAGAGAGGATTTACAAGGGTTGGCGTTTAGCATCCAAAATAGACATAATATTAATAAGTAGTTGTCTATTTCTTTACATCCTGATTTCTTCCAATGCATTAGGCCCTTCGTTCAAACTATGTTTTTTAAAAATCTTTATAATAATCGAGAAATACTCTACCAATTAACATTAAGACAGATAAAAGCGCGATATAAACAATCTGTTTTAGGCATATTCTGGGTGATTCTCAAGCCGCTTTTTATGATGATAATCTTTACAATCATATTCTCTAAAATGGTAAAAGTTCCAACTGATGGCATACCTTATCCAATATTTTCTTACTGTGCATTACTTCCATGGCAGTTTTTTTCAAGTGCCTTCTCAACAGCGACATCAAGCCTAGTAGGCAGCTCTAATCTTATTCAACAAATATATTTTCCGAGAGAAATATTTCCTTTATCTTCGATAATTGCATCTTTATTTGATTTTCTAATTGCATCAACAATATTTATTACATTTTTAATTTATTATAAGATAAACATAACTTTTATTTCTTTTTATGCGATTTTACTATTTATGATACAAGGACTATTAATCATTGGGTTATCGTTGTTCGGTTCCGCATTAAATGTTTTTTATCGAGATGTTGGTCATGCATTACAGTTTATAATTCAAATCTGGATGTATGCGACACCTATTATATATCCATTAAGTATCGTCCCTGAAAAAATTCTACCGGTATATTTATTAAATCCAATGGCAGGGATTATTGATGGTTATAGAAAGGTAATTATTCAAGGATTGTCTCCAAATTGGACTTATATAGGCATTTCAGCTTCAGTGACCCTTCTCTGTTTATTTTTCTCATATAAGTATTTTAGAAAAGTAGAGATGAAGTTTGCAGATTTAATTTGAGATTTAAGATTATAATTTTAGGAATAAGGGATAAATGAATGATATAGCTATAAGATTTAATTCTGTTTGCAAATCTTATAACGTCCGAGAACGAGGATACAGATCCTTCCATCAAGAAATTTCTGATTGGATTAAAAGCATTATAGTACACGGTAAACCCTTAGAACAAGATACCGGACTATCATCCCCAAATGGTATTTTTTGGGCCTTAAAGGGAGTGAGCTTTGAGGTAAAAAAGGGGGAGGCACTGGGTATTATTGGAGCCAATGGCTCTGGAAAGACAACTATTTTACGTCTTTTATCAAAAGTAACCCTACCCACCAAAGGGGATATAGATGTGTCTGGAAAAGTTGCACCACTTATACAGGTGGGGGCAGGTTTTCATCCTGAACTTACAGGTAAAGAAAACACTTACTTAAATGCTGCAATTATGGGATTGAGCAAAAAGGAGGTCGATAAAAAATATGATGATATAGTTTCTTTTGCTGAATTGAACGGATTTATGGACACTCCGGTGAAGAGATACTCATCAGGGATGTATGTCAGACTAGGTTTTGCCGTGGTGGCCAATATTGATCCGGATATTTTCTTGATTGATGAAATATTGTCAGTTGGTGATCTGAGCTTTCAGAGAAAATGTCTCGATACAATGGGCAAGATTCGTAAAAGCAATAAATGTATCGTCTTTGTCTCTCATAATATTTCTGCTGTCAGAGGGTTGTGCGACAGGGTAATCTGGTTAAACAAAGGCAAAATTGAGCAAGAAGGTGATCCGGATAATGTAATAAATGCGTATGTATCGTATATGACGACAAAATCAACGTTTATAAATGATACATCATATGTGGGTGGAAAAACCCGGTGGGGAACCGGAGAAGCACGATTTACAAAAGTGGAAGTGTTAAATGCAAAAGGCGTGAGGGTAGATAGAATCCATGCAGGAGATAAAATAGTTGTTAGGTTAGAATACGAAGCGTTTCAAAAAATCGATTCTCCTACTTTTTGGATAGGTTTGATGAATAAAGATGAGATAAAGGTCTTTGGCACTTATTATAATAAAAACAGGGTTGGAGAATACGCTGTTAATGGTAAAGGGTCGTTAAGTTGTGTGATAGATTCGCTACCGATGCGACCGGGTCCTTATTATGTCATGGCAGGTATATATGGAGATATTGGAGACCTTGCCATTGACAGAATAGGGAGGGTGGCAGAGTTTAAAATTGAATCCATGAATGGGAATGAATATGACGATTACAATGGATATGGAGCAGAAGGTGCTGTAAATTTGCCTCATCGGTGGAACCACTTTGATAAGACCTAAAACTGGCCAATTATTCGTGTTATCGCTGTTATTACAATGAGATATAATTTCTTAGCCTTACCGGTTTCGAAAAAGATACCACACAAAATCAAACACTTATACAGGCGTCGGCCAGATTTATGTTAAAGATTAATAATATTATCGGTTGTGCAACGTGCGATAGATCATGGGATAATCAAATGGATAGGGGGTGGAATTAAAATGATCCCACAGAAATTTGTTCTTTTGGCAGCTGGTCGGGGCAGGCGTTTAGCACAACTCACTACCCAGACACATAAGTCCTTGTTGCCGATAGCGGGGAAGCCAATACTTCAACATCTCTTGGATCAACTGATGATGTTGAAGGAACGTGATGTTGTCGTTGTTACAGGCTATCGTTGTGATGACATTGATTCATTTCTAAGAACGAAATATGGAAATGCTATTAAAACGGTGTTCAACCAGTTTTATGGGTCAGATACTAACATTCTTTCAGCAGATATGGGTGTCGACGCACTATTGTGTCGCGAAGCGGGTTATATGATTATTGAAACCGATATCATCCTTGAGCCAGATGGTTGGCAGTGTTTATTGGGGCCGCGACAATCAGCATTATCAGAATGGGCGACGATTGGAAATTATAGCAAGAATTTGACTGGAGCGGCATTGAAAACTGAGGAAACCGGCCGAATCATAGATATTGTGTATGCCCCAAAGTATGATGAAAAATTCGATGGCTGGAAAAAATTGCTTGGCGCCCTTTATGTAGGAGAAAAAGAAGTGGCCTTGGATATCGAGATGCGCAAAAAAAGCGATACAACGTTCAATTGCACAATTTTACCTGACGCCGTGGATAGAAAATATTAATCATTTTCCCTGTTGTGCGCTCGATTTAAGTAACTATTATGCTGCTTCATTTAATGATCTTGACGCATATAGAAAAGCAGAGGAAGGGTATAGACGGGCTATTCGAAGAGAAGGAGAATGATAACATGGTTGATCCAGTGATTGAATTGGTCGATGTGGGTGTTTTGCGGCATATCGAAGGATTTAGTCGACGCCGAGTTGAATGGCTAAGAAGAAAGATTTTGAAAGAAAAAGTTTGGAGTAAGCCGATCGCCATAGATGCCCGACACTTACTGGTACTTGATGGTCAACATCGCATGGAGGTAGCTCTTGCATTGGAATTGAAGAATGTGCCGGCAGTGAAATATGATTATGCGAGAGTCGAAGTGTGGAGCCTTCGTAAAAAATACCAATTTGACTGTCAGTTAGTTACGGAGCGGGCCCTCGTGGGGGATATTTATCCTTATAAAACGGTGAAACATCGATTCCCAGAGCCAGTGCCGTTATGCCAGTATTCATTAGAGGAGTTAATAAAATGAGCAAAGTTTCTCGTGTTATTGTCCTTGCAGCTGGCCAAGGATATCAACTTGACGGATTTAATAAGTTATTCTTAAAAGACCCGGCAACAGGAGAACTGAATCTGGAACGTTATCTTTGCCTATTCGAAAGATACGAAATTTCAGTTGTTATTGGGTACAAGGCGGTCAGCGTTATGAACGACTTTCCGCAACTTCATTATGTGCTAAATTCTGAATGGATGACGACAGGAAGTGGGTATAGCTTGAGTTTGGCAATTGATGAGCGTCCTTCAATTATCATATCGTCGGATCTGTTTTTTGATGAAAAAATGGTGAGCGTCATAGGACAGGCCCCGGACAATTCAGTCTTTGTGTCTCATCCTGAGAACAAACATTTGAACCCGGAACGAGTCAAGGTTGGGGAAAATGATCGGGTCATTGCGATCTATCAGGGAGAGGGCGCAGATAATGACCCTGAAACAGCGGGAATATACAAAATCCACTCGCCGCAAATATTGCGCCAGTGGAAAAAGAATTGTCGGCAGAACAAAAGTTTTTTTGCCGGGCTCAACCTTCCGTTAGATATAGCCGAGGTATACGCAGTGAATATCGACGGCCAATTTTGTTACGATGTTAATACCCCGTTAGATTATTTAAATCTTATAAAGATGAGACACCTTCAAAATGCAAAAAAACGGTCAATCTTGTGAAAACAGAAATCCCAAAGTATTTGAATTTACAGGATGCCTACTTACATCTATGATACAGAATGACTTTTACAAGCGACATAGACAACTCGACTTTGGCCATCTTTGATTTGATAGCCTTCCCAAGTCCATAAGGTTCTATGGACTTAGTAGA
>JAUWIR010000508.1 GCA_030605265.1 Pseudomonadota bacterium
TGGCCTCAAAAGCGGCCATAGACGGAATAAGCTTCAGTATCCTGACTCCCTATCCCGGAACACCACTTTTTGAGAGATTGAAAACAGAGCAAAGAATAATGCACTATGACTGGTCTAAGTATAATTCGGAACATGTAGTTTTTGTTCCCAAAAGAATGTCTCCTGAAGAGCTTCAGGAGGGGCATGACTGGGCCAATAAAAAATTTTACTCCATTCCCTCTGTTATAAAAAGGCTTTTAAAATCCCGCACACAACTTGGCCTAACCATCAGGCTCAACCTTGCAAACAGGAGATATTCCTATGGCAGATTTAAATAAGACAGCCAAAGAAAAATATATCTCTTTGGAAATCCTCGTGTTTATAAATCTCATTATTGTTTTGGGGGCTGTAATCTTAAAGGCGCTCAATCCTCTTGTGGTTAATTTTTATACTGAGGCCATAAGAAAAGCAGACATTCTGAACTACCTTCTATTTACTCCAATCATTATGGTGGTCCTGACTATTTTGGTGTATCGGTCATTAAAGCCCATAAGGGCTTTTGCTCAAGCAGATACCTTAAGGCCCGAACAATTACAGGAAATAAGGACGGCCGCCTTTAATCTTCCCTTTAAGATAACTGCTCAGTTTCTCATAGTTATTTTATCCATTGTGGCTTTTGCCGCCCTTGTATGGGATGCCTTTGTTTTCAATTTCTTTCCTCTTTTAGACAGGCTATTATCCATGGGGCTTATATGGGCCTATACCATCTGTTCTTCCCTGGCGACTTTTATTTATTTAAAATTTAAGATGACTCATCTTTTGAGGGCAACATCAGGTGTTGCCAAGGACAAAGGCTTCAGATTACCTATTAAGGCCCGATTTACTATTACCACACTGGCGCTTTCAGCCACGGTTTTTCTTTTTATCTTTGTTTTTTCATTTTCCAGTATGAACGATGCTTTCTGGCATGATGAAATAGAAAAGGGGAAAGCCTTGCTAAGTTCATTTAAGGAGAGGGCAAAGGAATTACAAGATTATAATGAGCTAAAAGAGTACCTAAAGAGCAGGCAGTCTAAAGAAATTATTTTTGTGATGAATTCAGCTGGCGAATACCTTGGACATAAACCAGCTATTATTCCTGATGACGATATCACAAGACGCATCTTAATTGACCCGGAGGGTACTGCCAAAGTCAGTGGAATTTCCGCGCCGGCCCTCAGGATACTTCCTCTGGAAGGTCAGTTTAAAGGCTTATATGCCGGGACCATTATTACCCTGGCCCCCGGCAAACAAGATAAGATGCGCTTCATTGCCCTTTTTTTTCTGGTCATGGGCTGTGTATTGTTACCTTTTGTAGTGATTATAAGCTATTGTGTTGCCTATGACACTTCAACAGTTGTCAGAGATGTGACCCGACAGATGGTTAAAATATCTGATAGGAAGGAAACTCTTTATTCCGAGGTTAAGGTTACCTCACTTGATGAAGTCGGTGATCTGATAAGGGCCTTTAATAATCTTCAGAGAGTTGTCAATTCTTACCAGCAGGACCTTGATAAGGCAAATAGGAGAGTGCTGGAAATGGAGAAAAGGCGCGCTGATGAGGCTGTCCATGACTACCGGCTTTTAGCGGAGAACATTACTGATGTGATATTTACCTTGGACCTGAACATGCAGCTCATCTATGTTAGCCCTTCTATTCAATGTTTGAGGGGCTATAGTGTAGAAGAATCCATGAAGCAGGGGATTCGGAAGTGGTTTACCTCAGGTTCCCTAATAGCCGGGCTAAAGACCTTTCAGGAAGAAATAAAAATGATGGACAAGGGCCTGGATCGTTTCACCTCCCGGACCCTGGAGCTTGAGGTTACCCGCAAAGACGGCCCCCCTGTTTGGGCTGAGGCGAAAACAAATCCCCTATTAAATTGTCAAGGGGACCCTGTGGGCACTCTTTGTGTTTTGCGGGACATTACTGAACGTAAAAAGATGGAAGAGGAAATGCTGCAGGTAGAAAAACTCAATGCAGTGGGTGTTCTGGCAGGTGGTATTGCCCATGATTTTAATAACTTGTTAACCGCTATTATTGGCAATCTCTCTTCTGCAGAACTCTATGTAACACCAATGGATAATATCTTTGAATTATTGGCTAAGGCGAAAAAGGCATCATGGCAGGCAAGTCAATTGACCAAACAACTTCTTACCTTTTCAAAAGGCGGAGCGCCAATTAAGGAGAGCGCTTCTATTTGCCAGGTAATAGAAGATACTGCAAGCTTTGCCTTAACAGGCTCAAATACAAAATGTGAGAAATCCTTGCCCGAGGACCTCTGGCCGGTGAAAATCGATAAGACACAAGTAAGTCAGGTTATCAATAACTTGATTATCAATGCCAACCAAGCCATGCCGGAGGGCGGCATAATCAAAATAAACGCCGGTAATATTACAGTTGAAAAAAATAATAGTTTGCCGTTAAAAGAGGGGAAATATATTCAAATATCTGTAAAAGATCAAGGAATCGGTATAGCGCCAGAGCAACTTGACAAAATATTCGATCCATATTTTACCACCAAAAAAACGGGAAGCGGCCTTGGGCTGGCCACAAGTTATTCTATTATCAAAAACCATGGGGGATATATTCATGTAGAATCTACACTGGGTGTGGGCACTACTTTCAATATTTATCTGCCTGTTTCAGACAAGGGAGTTTTTGCCGTGAAAAGGATTGAAGAAAGGAAAAGACTTTTTTACGGCCGAGGGAAAATTTTGTTTATGGACGATCAGCAAAGCATTAGGGAGATGATTGGAAGGATATTAACAGAACTTGGCTATGAGGTGGTCTTTGCCAAGGAGGGGCATGAAGCCGTCAGGTTATATAAAACCGCCAAAGATTCAGGAAAAGCTTTTGATGCTGTTATCCTGGATTTAACCATACCAGGGGGTATGGGAGGAAAAGAGGTCATTCAAAGACTGCATGAAATTGATCCTCAGGTTAAGGCCATTGTTTCAAGCGGTTACGCCAATGATCCCATTATGTCTGAATATAAACGGTTCGGTTTTAAAAATGTAGTCGCCAAACCCTATGAAATGCAGCTATTGAGTAAGACATTGTGGAAGGTAATCAATGAATCGGATCGATCTTTACGTACATAGCTCCCCCGGCTATTCGTCTAAGGCGGGACAGTCTTACTAGAAAATGAATCTCGCAAAGTCGCCAAGATCGCCAAGAATATGAATAAAAACCAAATAGGAAAAATAGTTATTGATTCTTGTATAGCAATTCATAAAGAACTTGGACCAGGATTGCTTGAAACAGTTGTTAACCTATCTTCAACTTACAGGGCTGAAATTGGGATATTTGTTGAATTTCGGTGAGGCTTTAATGAAAAATGGTATTACCCATACAGTTAATGGACTTGAAGAGACCAAGTAAGAAGTCTTCGGGCTTTCGTCTTTTTTATCCATCCTGAATATAAATATCCCCGACAGTTTGCCGGCTACAGCATCTTCTTTTAATTATACTCGCAGGTTAATAAGTGAGTCTGTTTTTTGGGGTTGTTAATTGGGGTTGTTAATTGGGGTGGGTCTTTTGCTGATCACTAGAATCTCAACTGGGGACCGGGACAACCTTTTCCATTTACTTACCTGCATCAGAAAAAAAAAATTTTACTGTAAAAGATGTTATAGAAGAGAAGACTTTTTCCGGCAATGGAAGGGTCTTATTCCTCAAATTAGACAGATAGAATACATAACCCTTTATAAATCAATGAATTAATTTTTTAGTTTCTTCACCATAAAATGTATTACCCCTTTAGTTTCAATAACTTTGCATTCATTTTTAAATAGTTAAA
>JAUWIR010000470.1 GCA_030605265.1 Pseudomonadota bacterium
CAAGGCTTTCTTTTACTTTCACCTCACCGCCACAGGCCGCAAGGGCCTGTGCCTCGCCTAATCGCCCCACTGCATCAAAATCCCATTGAAGGTCCTGCCACTCACTTCGCGAATGGACCACTGCGGAAATAAAAACACGTTTGAGGGCCACTGCCGCTGCCCTGGCCAATTGACTCTTGCCGATGCCCGGTTCACCTCGAACCAGAAGCGGCCGTTCTGCTGTAAGGGCCGCATTTACAGCCCAAATGCTTTTTACATCAAACACATGAACAGTTTCCGGCCAAGACCCTATAGGCGGTAGATTTATTTTTTTATTTTTATCAATCTTAAGCATTTTTTCACTCCGGTTTGTTTTTGTTTAAGAGGAATTCTATCAATTGGGCCTCTAATTCCTTTTCTATTACAATAAATATCTTTTCTGATTCATCATCAGATGCATCAATGGTCATAAAGACTATAGGCAACGCCGGAAGCACAGCTTTTAATTTTTTATACTCTTTTTCTCCAATGTTTGATAAATTATTATTTTTGCAATTCACAGATAATAAATAATAATGTTCGCCTTTTTCGTTTCTAATTGCAATCCGCCTATTAAGGTAAATCAAATCATCCTTTGTTAATTTCGTCGACTTTGGCGGATCTTCCGGAGAAACCTTCGCCCAGATTAGTTTTGCTATGTCTAAAAAAGCATCCTCAGTGTCCCATCCCCCTTCAGGTCTATCGCAACTGATTGTGTTATTGCCGGAAACACGCTCATTACCGGATTTATCGACAGATAATTTCGCCGAAGAACCCCTTATGTATGAATAAACTATCTCAACACCAGCCTCGGTTTTTACAGGGATTTCAAATTTAATTTTTAAGCTGCCATCGAAATCGCCTTTTTTTCCCTTTATCCACTCATAGTTTACAGATAGCAATACCAGCCATCCAAGGATATTTACAGCCCCATCCCATATTTCTCTTAACCGGGCTTGCTGTCCGACCTCTTTCTTAATTCTTTTCAGGCTGCTATCTGTGGCCCTGTCCAGAATAGATATTGCTTTTAATACATCATAATCTATGAGGATTTCTATGAGGATTTCTGCCAAAACAGCCTCATCCTTAATTATAATTTTTTTTTTATTTTCTTTTATAAAATCTTTCAAATCTTCGTATAAAGGCTTTAATTGACTTTCTTTTAAAATTTGGGTAATTTCTTTCTTAATCTGCTCTTTAATTTGAGGGGTCGATCTTTGGGGTTGAGGGGGTTGGGTAACTTCTTCAGCCTCATCCTCAATAGTTGTGTCATCATCTGCTGATTCTCTTCCGAATAAGCCTTCTGTTAATGCCTTAAATATAAAGTCCGCGGCATTTTCGGCAGCAGCTTTTTGATTTTCTTTTTTGTTTTCTCCCTTATTCCCATCCGCATAATCACATACTGCTTTGATAATGATCCAATCGCGTTTTTTCAATTCAGACGATGCATATATACCGGCAGCCTCCATCTCACCTCCGATTGCCTCCGGATATTCCTTTTTCAGCTTCTCCTTAAAGTCAGCATCATCAATCAGTTTCTCGCCTGATAACAACAATCCAAAATGGACCGGGGCTTTTTCCCAATATGCTGCCATAGCGCGAATTTTACTAAAAAGTCTTTCCGGGACCGCAGGGGTCTCCCCTCTGGACCTTTCATATTTAACTTGGCCAATTCTTTTTTTCTTGCTGCCGATTTTCCTGGGTTCATATGTTGCTATTTTTTCAGACACCAGAACGTCACCTATTTGTTGTTTTTTATTATCCATTCCAAAAGCAACTCCAACTGCAATTATATAATCAGGGTCAACTTCATTAATTGCTTCTAAGGTTGCCGGCCCAGCCGCACCGCGATTGACAGCACCCATGCGTGTTTGGAGCCCTAATACCTTGGCTCCTCCTATTTCACCAAAACTGTGGTAGGTAAAAGTTTTGCTTGCAATTGGTTTCGGTGCAATTCTAATTGACTTGACTGCCTTAAAAATGGCGTCTCTTTCATTATCGTTTACAAAAACGAGTAAAACATCACACTTGTTGCCTGATACATCCTGATTTAAAATCTTCATTTTTCAGTTCCAATTTAAGTTATAGATAAATGATATCCAAAAACATTTGGTAAAGAAGTAATTTAGGGAGTTTCAGTAAATGGGAAAACCCATCTAAATTGCCCCAGTTGAACCAGGGCTGTCACTTAAGGCGTTAACAGTATAACCGAAAAATTTTCTTATGCTAATTATTATAATATGATTTTTTTAATTTACAATATAATAATTTATTTATCAAATTTTAACAAAACAAAAAGCTTGCACTGACCGCAATGATTATGGGAAAGCCTCGTCTTACCTTAGCCGCATGTTTCAACTAAAAAAATGTATCAGTATATTGATTTTAATTGATCCGATGCTCGACCCAGTGTGGCATCTTTTTTTATTTATTGATATATTTACAAAATGTAAATACGATTATCTTATTGAGGGTAAAGTATGGAGTTTTGTCTTAAAATATGAGCGTAAAAAGTTTGAAGAAAAAATCAAAAGAGTTATGTACTGATTGGGATAAAGTCGATAATATGGCTGATGAGGATATTGACACTTCCGATATTCCCCCCCTTAGATGTGTCGTTCTTCGCTAATGCACATCTTCGTATGCCGGAATCTAAAGCTACTGTCACTATTCGGCTTGATCGAGATATACTCGATTGGTTTTTAATCGCAAGGAAAGGGACATCAAAAACGTATTAATGCAGTTCTGCGAACTTATATGGAAGCATGTAAGAAGTAGGCATTTGAAATTCAGGTTAAAAACGACAGAGGATTTTTCACTTTAAGGACCTCTAAACATTTGTGTAGTCATTTAAATTAAGCTGTTAAGCTGATGAGCTCTTAAGCTGATAAGCTGATAAGCCCCATAAACAAAATAAAAATTCCTGGTACTCTTAAATTAATTCATCTTTAAGTATCCGAAAAAATTCCTCCCTGGCCCCTCTTTCAATCCAAGGTTTATGTCCACAATTCTTGAGCAGAATAAAGCGAAAATTCTTCAAGATAGCATTTAAAGGCTTTTTAACCCCTTCAGCAGGATGGGGATCATAGTCTCCATGAATGGCTACTACAGGGCACTTGATGTGTTTGCCGGCGCTCAGCAGTTTTCCACTCCTTCTCAGTTCCTTGGCCTCTCTCCACACACTTTGAAAAATATCAACATTAAAAGTACCTACTTCAGGTATATCCTTTATGGGATCATAGGCATCAGCTTTTGAAAATAAAGCCCCAAATCCGGCAAAAGCGGCCTTGTTTTTTGTAAAGCATGCCTTGTTCAATATTTCAGTGAGAGTTTCAATTTCTTTCCTCTCCTTTTTACTGAGCCGTTGTAATCTGATCTGGTTAATTTTAGCAGCATATTTTTCTTCAAAAGGCCCACTTCCAACAAGGATAAGTTTTCTCACCAAGAAAGGATATTCAGCTGCAAGCAGGAAACTGAGCCATGCCCCCCAGGAAAATCCAATTAAAATAACAGGAAGGGCCCCATTCACTTCCAAGACGCTTTTTAACTCTTCAAGCTGTCCTTTAAGGGATGCTGAGGTTTGTATCGGTTCTAAGATACCCCACTTGGAACATAGCATCCGAGCAACAGGGGACATTTCTCCCCCGGCACCAGGCCCGCCGTGGATAACAGCAATGCCATAGGGGGCCTTTCCATGCTTGTGCAGATTTTTCATATTTGATCCATGAATTCCTTTGATTTTTTCGTTTATACACCCAATGTATTTTTTAACATTTTGTATTTTATTAACACTTCTATTGCTTTCCAGTACAAAAGCCATGTTACTTTCCTGTCCGAAAGCAGTACTAAGCGGAAAGAGCATTTATTATTATAAATAAGATTATACATGTCAATCAACTGATTCACTGCTTTTACTATCAATTTCAATTGATTAAATGAAGAGAATAGGAAAAATAAAATGAAGGGCAAAAAAAAATTATGCCGAGATGTATTAAAATTTGCCGACTTTGTCACAATGGCACATGGAAAAGCTATTTATTATGGTTGCTCAGACAAAGTTAATCCATTGAGCATATCCGGAAAAGATAATAAAAGGTGAGGAAAAGAGGAC
>JAUWIR010000300.1 GCA_030605265.1 Pseudomonadota bacterium
TGTATACCTACAAATAAACCAGAGGAACTTGATTGCATACTTAACAAGATTATTAGTTTCGAAAATAATTATCACCAATTAAAATCCCCTTCCGTATTCATACTTTCAGATAATGATTTACCTTTGTATTCTGAACAAGCTGAAATCTATATAAGAGAGTTTCTCGAGAATAAATATTTTGTTAAACATATCTCACTGAGTGAATTTATTTCAGGCAGCGAGTTTAATGAAATAGCCAAAAGAAAAATTGAAAGCAAACTTATTGATGCATTTAATGACAATACACAGAATATTCAATTTATTGGTCACGGCGGAATAAGGGTCTGGTGTCATGAAGAAATATTAAACTCAAGACTTAGTGTAGGACAATTTCAAAGATTCACTACAAATAGTTTATCCCCAATAGTTTTTGCCTTCACCTGTTGGAATGGCTATTTTGATCATCCTGAAATGGAGTGTATTGCCGAACGTTTGCTGGAGATTAATGGCGGCGCCACAGCGATTGTAACATCAACAAGAAATCAGAACCCTTATGAAAATCATCATTTTGCTAATGAACTGAACCGCTTTTTTACTTCAGGACAAACCATGACCTTAGGTGAAATGGTTACTAAAGCAAAGAACAAAATTCTTATTTCCTATCATGGCGAATATCCGGAAGTTATTTACAATAACATACTTATTGGCGACCCTGGTTTAATTCTATCTGGTGAGTGAAAGACGTTGATTAAAATCCATAACCTTCGTATAATAGAAAAACTACATTTAAGTCTGTTTGCAGCTCATTAGCAAATAAGGAGAAAAAAATGCTTCTTATCGAGGACCTTCAGGTAAAGCTGGCTGATAAGGAAATTTTAAAACATGTTAATCTGGAAATTCAGCCGGGGGAAACCCATATTCTCTTTGGTCCTAACGGCTCCGGGAAGACATCCCTTTTAATGACTATTATGGGCTATCCGCAATATAAAGTCACTGGGGGAAAAATTTTTTTTCAGGGTCAAGATATCACTAATCTCCCCATAAATGAACGTGCCAAACTGGGCATTGGCATCTCTTATCAGCGTCCGCCAACCATCAGCGGCGTCAAGATAAAACAGCTCCTTGAATTCTGTACCAAAGGCAAAATAAGCTCGGAAGCTTTGGCGGAAAAAGTAAATTTCAGTGAATTTCTTGATCGAAATATTAATGAGGGGTTTTCAGGTGGAGAAATAAAACGCTCGGAATTACTTCAGCTCATGGCTCAAGATGCCGAACTTTTGCTGTTTGATGAACCGGAATCAGGTGTTGACCTTGAAAATATCAACCTCATTGGCAACACAATCAATAAACTCCTGCAAAGGGAATTTAAGATAGACGCAAATAAATCCCGAAGGGAAATAAACAGGGAACGAAATAAAATGGGATTAATCATTACCCATACAGGGTTTATTCTGGATTATATAACTGCAGATAAGGGGCAGGTACTTTACGATGGAGTATTAACCTGTGCAACCAATCCACAGCAAATTTTCAAGTGCATAAGTGAAGTTGGTTATGAGGAGTGTATACGATGTGCGATTTAAACAGAAAAATATACCAGACAGAAGAAAGAAAAGACCCTTTTGGTCAAGATTTTGATATAAACGATTATCAGGCCGTTTCAGCACCACACAATTATATAGAAGACCTTAAAGCCCTACCGGAAACAGATAAAACCCGCATGATTCAGGCAGGTATCGATACGGAAGAAGCAAAAAGCTCCGGTACCTTTATTCAAAAAGACACTTCAATAATTCATGCTCATTCCTTACAGGAAGGCTTGGAGATTAAACCGATCAAGGAAGCTCTAGAGCAATATGACTGGCTAAAAGAGTACTATTGGAAACTTATGCCCATAAATACCGATTCCTTTACTGCCAAGGCCCACACAGATTTACACAATGGTTATGTTATCCGAACGTTGCCTGGGCATAAGGTAATTTTGCCGGTCCAGGCTTGCATATATATGGAAAAAGAGGGTCTTAATCAAAATGTTCACAACATCATTATTGCAGAAGAGGGCTCAGAATTACATATTATCAGTGGTTGTGCCACCTCAAGTCATATGCGAAAGGGGCTGCACATCGGCGTTTCCGAATTTTATATAAAAAAGAAGGCCAAGGTAAGCTTTACCATGATTCACAGTTGGGCTGAGGAAATGATCGTGCGGCCCAGATCAGTGGCCATGGTAGAAGAAGACGGCCTTTTTATCAATAATTACATTTGCTTAAAACCGGTAAAATCTCTGCAAATGAACCCTACCACACTTTTAGCAGGAAAAGGGGCAGTGGCTCGATTTAATAATCTTTTGATAGCCGGTCCAGGCTCCAAGATGGATATTGGGGGTCGAATTTTTTTAAAAAAGGAAAACACCCGTGCGGAGATTATCTCCCGTGCCATCACCAATGGAGGGAATATTATCGCCCGCGGTGCTCTGGTGGGAGAAGTACCGGGTGTTAAAGCGCATCTTGAGTGCCGAGGATTGATCCTCAATGGAGGCAGTATGCACGCCATCCCTGAATTAGAGGGGAGGGCCGATGGTGTGGAAATGTCTCATGAGGCTGCTGTGGGCAAAATTGCCCAAGAGGAAATACTCTATCTTATGTCTCGCGGAATGAGTGAGGAGGAAGCAATATCTACTATTGTGCGGGGATTTTTAAATGTGGACATTCCCGAGCTGCCTTCCCAATTGAAAGCTGAAATCGATAAAGCAGTCGGCCTCAGTGACTAAAGATATGATGTAAAAAATTGCCATATCCTTACTGATATGGTACCTCACAAAATATTCCCCCAGCCCATCTATAAATGCATCGATTCCAAGTTTCATCCACTTCTTTGGTGGTTCGCTCAGACCATACTTCCCCTACTCAAAATAATTACACAGATAATACGTTAATTATAAGCATATTAAACATCAACAGAGAGTTGCTATTTATTTTCAAAAATTAGAGTGAAAAATTTCCCTCTTCTGAGTAAAATCTTTTATTTTTTCAATAAGAAATAGCTCCACCATAGAAAATACGAGTTCTTTCATACATGTTATGGTTCCAGCGTACCAAAGAATATTATTGATCCTACCCCACCCAGGCAATTTTCTTCCAGCTATCCATATCGAGGAAAATATGTAAGGAAAGCATGTTTGAAGAAAAAAAATAATGGTTTCCTTCTCAAAAAATAATAAAAAACAGATACTTATTTTAGTCATTTTATTTTTTTCCAACTTGGTACAAAATTTGCCTTCCCTTTAATATGAACTTTGAAAAATTAACTTTAAATTTAGGGAGGTGAGGATTTTTTCATTTACTATGTGATTCAAAAAAATATGTTGTAAATAAAAAAATTAAATCGGATAAGTTGCTATTCTTACTCTTAAAATACGCTTTGCTGCAATCGCTTTTTATTGATTCTCGCACTCTGATTCATTTTCAAGCTTTCTTTGCGAACAAGATTATGTGCTCGTTCTCTTTTTGCTCTCATCTAAAATCAACTTAACTAAAGCTTTTATTTTGGGAATATGTTAAGGCGAATAACCTAATAGGTTAAAACCTCAGGGCAAAATATGAACTTTGAAGGGAGGTGAAAAGTACTTAAATATTAAGGTCCATCGTGTAGTCAGGGTTTTTGTGAACAACTTTCATTCATGATCCTCAGGAGGGAATTTTTTAATGTTTAACAACAAGAAACTCACAATCATTTTTTTATCAGTGGTTATTCTTACTGCCTTATTCCTAATTTATTCACCAATTGCTCAAGCACAAAATTGGGCTGCACTACCTCCGTATAATACTTTATGGCCTTTGTGGTCACCTACTTATGCTCCCATTGATGCAGTTACCGGTTTGCCAGTCCCAATAATCAATGAACTGACCCCTAACACCATATTGCCTGTTCAACCCGGGCTCACTTGGGATCCATCTGATCCCAATCCCTGGCTACTTTATAATACACCTTTGGGCATGGCCTATTATGAACCACTAGGCGGCGTAAATTTATGGCCCCCATCTTCTTTTCTTGGTGCTGGCGGCGCCGCACTGCCTATCGGTCTTCCAACCGACTATGGATATTTGCCTGCAACAGATCCGGCATGGTTACAAACCAATGTACCAACAGGAAATATAGCAGCCTATTTTTACCTGAAGTCATTATTTAGCCTCGGCCTCGGCACCGGCCCGGCTGTTTTACCAACTACTTTCATACCAAGTTTTGCCGGAATTCCTTTATTCTCAGGTGCTAGCGCACTTATTCCTCCTGCAAGCGCACTTCTTCCATATATACCTCCACTTCCTATTATTCCGCCAACAATTATTGCTCCTCTTCCAATTACTGCTATTGCTCCTCTTCCAATTACTGCTATTGCTCCTCCAATTACTGCTATCGCTCCTCCAATTACTGCTATCGCACCTCCAATTACTGCTATTGCTCCACCAGCTATCTCCGGAGCATTAGCATTATGGTTGGCGTCACAAGCTTTGTGGTAAGCATTTTTTGCATGCTTAGATTGTTTTCGCATGCCTAAAAAAGGGCCCCGTATCCAAAACGGGGCCCTTTTTATTTATACTTACCTCGGGCATAAATTTCGTTTTATATAACCACAGAGATGATATGTTAAATAAAGTGTCACGCTTTCCTCAGAAGCGTACAATGTAATAAACTTTCCGAAAGAAACCATTGAACAAAGGAGGGAAAGCACAGAGAATACACAGAGAGCAAAGAGTTTTAATCTTCTCTGTGCCCTCTGTGGTGAGATTTAAAAAGTGTACTTTGTGGCTTTGCTTAGTATATTAATTATTTTTTGCTCCAATAAAGAATTCAACCCGTTTTTTAATACTTTCAAAAAGCTCTTTCCTTTCTTGAACCTCTCTCATCTTTTCTTGAATTGAATCAACTTCAGGATTAAAAAGACAGACACCAAAAGAGCAATTAACACTGAAAATTTCATTTAATTGGTGACTAAGAAGAGTGATCTCTTCATTTAAATTATTTATTTCTCTGGCAAGTATCTCTTTTTCATTTTTCTTTTTCATTTCTATACCCTCCACTCTGTTTAATAGATTAGTTTATTACTTTACCCTTATGCCTAAAGGGAATCTTCCCTTATCCACTAAAGGAAAAGGATCAATTTTCATGCCAATAGATCACCAAGAAATAGATCAGAGAATTCTCTTGTGGGTTCACTTAAAGATCTCTTTCTTTTTCTAATGGGAACGGGAAAAAAGAGGGCAAATAAAAGATCCTGGTCGTAGCAGAGGGAAGGGCAAAGGCGTTTTTCAGTATAACTATTATGGAAAAAATACATACAATTTATGGAGATTAATTTTCTGAATTTTTCTATTGCCAAAAAAAATTATCTTGACTTTATAAATAGGAATCTATTTAATTTAGAAGCCTTTAAATTAAGCTGATGAGCTGATTAAATACAGCTGGTAAGCAGTTAAGCTGTTAAGCTGATTAAAAACAGCTGTTAAATTATTGAGTTATTTTTTTCTTATCAGCTTATCATCCATCAGCTTATTAGCTGACTTTACTAGCTGTTAAGCGGCATAAATAAAATAAAAATTCCTATGCTTTTTAGGCCTCTTTCATACACCACGAAAAATAGTTTACACTTATGCCTTTTTATTTTTTTATCTACCATGAAGGTCATGAAGGAAAAGAAGGAATAAAAAAAAATTTTCATACTCATTTTTGATCTAAAGTTCAAGGGAAGAAAGGTAACCCTGAAGGGTGTACTCTGAAGGGTGAACTCTGAACTTGTGAAGACTTACGAAAAAGAAAATAAGCCTGTTCAACTTAAGAAACTTCTTCGATATATAGATATCCAGAAAAATAGTTGCACCAGGATCTAACAAGAAGCAGAGCATGTTTCCAAGATCTTGAAAGATCTTTCTCTCAAGGACTTCATTTTGGCTATAACCTTCCAAGCATTTCTCATGTAA
>JAUWIR010000553.1 GCA_030605265.1 Pseudomonadota bacterium
GAGAAAAATGTGATTAACTTATTGATTTTATTAATTTTTATCTAATTTTGACTAGGGTAGTATACTACCTTCTAATCGTATAATATTAACCCGGAATTATTTTTGAAATCTGTGAGTAATGAATGGTGTAAAAATTGTTAATCCTTTCCTTTAAGAGGATAGGGTCCTGAGTGGTCATATTGATTTCATTCAGGTTCGCAAAGGTATGGTTCATATTATGGATTATAAGCCCGGCGCCAAAAAGGTCGATCAATTAACTATCTATGCCCTGGCCTTAAGCCGCTTGCCCGCCTTGCGGCTTTTTCATTTTAAGTGTGCCTGGTTTGATGAGGAGAATTATTTTGAATTTTCAGCGGGGGGAAAAAAATTTTAAACTCTCTTGATTTTCATAATAAATAGTGAGATATTGGCTAAAACACTTAAATAGCTCTTTTCATGGGAAAAGGAGAAAAATAACCATGAAATCAAATACTGCGGTTATTGAGAGTTGCTCTGATTCCAGGTTTATATGTGGGATTAAAAATGTCTGTTAAAGAAAGGTGGAAAGGTACAAAGGAGATAAAAATAACATCTGAACAGGTAATTTCTCTAATTCTCCCTTTGCTAAAGAAAAAAAAAGAAATACTCTTTATTTACCTTTTTGGTTCCAGAAGCAGCTCCCAAGACTCTCCTTCATCTGATGTTGATATTGCCGTTTATACAACAAAAAGTTTCTCATGGGATGATTACTACCTGCTCTATGGAGACCTGACGAAAAGTCTCCATTCTGACAGATTAGATCTTATTTGGTTAAATGCGGCGGAACCTATTTTGATTTTTGAAATAATTAAAGGGGCCAAGGTTTTGTATTATAAGGATGCTGATATATTAAATGATTTTGAACTGAAGGCAAAAAAAAATTTCTTCGATTATACTTTTTATTTACAAAGACATAAGAGGTATCGAGAAGGTGGTGTATAGAAAAGAAGGTCTGCTGCGAAAAGCTGAAAAATTGAGGGAATATGCCTTTGATCTTAAGGCAATGAAAGAGATTTCTTTTGATGAATATATTAAGGATAAAAAATCAAAATACAGTATAGAACGTCTACTCTTTTTAGTCGCTGAGAATATTCTTGATTTCCTTGACCATATTCTCTCATCCCGATTTGAGGTAGTAAGTGATAGTTGCGGTCTTTAAAAACTTCGAAAAAATGTGCCAAATCATTGATCAGGTTATAGAAGGTCTTGAAAAAATTATCATCTAAAACCGCCTACCAGCTACCCAAAAATATTCTCCAGTACACCATATGGATGGCGCTGTCCAAATCAAACCTTCGAGAATTCTTTTTTTGTCTAAAAATCACAATTAATTGATTTGCCCTGGGGTAAATACCTCACCCTATCTAATTATGCCCTGGCCTTAAGCCGCTTGACCACCTTATGCTTTTTCATTTATCATGAAAGTATCACGAATGATGCATTGAACCATCCGCCACCCATCATCCCAAAGGATCATTAATAATGCCGTGCCCTTACATGGTAAACTGATATATGGATATAAACCAAGCAACTTCGTTGGTAGATCACCCTCCCGAGTCTTTACCTTCTTATAATTTATATAATTTCTTATTTTTTTATGAAAGACTTGACATACTATCTTTAGTATTCTAAAATAAACAATCAAATTTTATGACACCATTTATTAATCTCGATTTTTCTCAATCTCAAATATTTCCCATAAGGGGATCTCCAGTTTATCAAGTGTATATAAGATTAACGTTTCTTGAGGACCTCGTACTTCTCCTTTACTATAAGTTCTATCTTCCATTAAATAAAAACACTCTACATATTGTTCAATAGGATCAATCAGAATAAATTCCTTAACTCCAAATTTTTCATAGAGGAATTTTTTCTCACGTTTATCTTTAAGTGCTGTAAACGGAGAAAGTACCTCAACAATAATATCCGGCGCCCCCTGGATATTCGCTTCAGTAATCTTGCTATGATCACAAACTACAAAGACATCCGGCTGAACTACGTCATATTCGGAAAAGATGACATCCGTAGGTGCAAGCTCCGGAATACATGGCTTGCCCGCCAATTTATTTCCCAAAATTCGATACAAATTTCCTACAATCCTCTGATGACGAAAACTTGGCGCCGGGGCCATGTTATAGACCTCTCCCTCGATTAATTCCCACCGTTCGTCATCCGGCCAAGTAATATAGTCAGTGTAAATATATTTTTTCTTTTTTGCTTTCCCTGATAAAGCCATATTATCTCCTCATTAAAATAAACTACAATTTAAAAAACATCCTCTTAATTTTCAATATCTGAAAGATGTTTGCTTTTCAAACTTTTCAAACTTTCCAAAAATTCTTGCTCAACACTTTGGTTAAAGATCGTAATTTCACAATGTCCTTCCCATGTCTTACTATTCGTATTACATTTCCTTTCTCAACCCTTTTAAGAATCTGACTTAGTTATCCCTGAATTCTTTAACTCCTATAGTTTTCTTATATTTCTCCTTTTGTGTACATATCTTTAAGATAATAGCCACATTTCACATCCTGATCAAATAAAATGGTTATAGCTTTGATAAGGATTTATTAATAGAGGTCTACTTTGCATTTCTTAACTTACCCCATTGGGGAAAAACTCCCCACCATCGCTATTTAATTGATTAATAGTATTAATTTGCCCTTATTGTCTAACCGATTATGAGCAAAATAGCCCACTTTTCCTTATTTAATTCTGCATTTTATAGAAACCTTAAAAAAACTTCCTATTTTCATTTTAGTCTCAAAACCTAGGGTAAAATATTAACACCATAATTATCAGTTAATTGCCGGTTTAAAAAAATTGCTCATCCTTCATTTTTTTAGAAAACAAAATTGAATGGCAAAAGGTATGCTTATTTAGTTTCGTAAGGCTAATCTTGAGCTAACCTAAGCATTAAGACGATATAAAAATAAAAGAGAATCAGCGCTGAACACTTAAGGACACAAAAACTCTAATATCATAAAATGTATAAAAAAAGGATTTTTTACTTAAAAACCATCCTTCCGGTTATCACTCTATCCCTACACGCCTTTCTTGCTCCGCCAATAGACAATGCCTTTGGTACTTTCAATTCATCCCCTCACGGTGATCCAAACACCGGTGTTTACCGAAACAGTAATTTCAGTTATGGTGAGTGCGTTCAGTGCCACAGTCAACATGCAGGTTATGAATATAATCTTTTTACAGACAATAATAATGATCTTTGCTTTACCTGTCATGCAGATGCAGCTTCAAATTATCCGGCTGATGAGGATGATCGCTGGTTCGGGACCACTGATGATGAACACGTAGGCTATTTTGAAGCTAACAATGATTCGGCAAAAACAAAGGGGCTGACATATCGAAGCCGCTGGCCCGGTCAGAGTGTCTATGAAAACCCAAACACTTATGCAACTGATAAGTATTA
>JAUWIR010000241.1 GCA_030605265.1 Pseudomonadota bacterium
AAAGGGGCGGCCTCCGCCCTTTATGGTGCGGATGCCATGACCGGAGTAATTAATATCATCACCAAGAAAAATGTCAAAAAAACTACAGCTAAAGTCTCTTTTGAATCAGGTTTTGTGGGTGCTGAGGGGCATCAAAATCACAGCATAAGTTTCTTAAGCCCTAAATTGAATTTGGGCTTTCATTACTCCCATCTTGATGGAATAAGAGAAATCTCCCGAAGCTTTTCAGATAATTACCAATATGATACAAGTGGTACCGATAAATACTCTTTCAATCTCAATACTCATCTTTGCCCTAATTTTTTTTTTGATTACTTGGGGTCTTTTTACCAAACAGGGTTTAAAAAAATCTATGATGACCGGGAAAGACCATCGGAGGGAACTGATCAGGAACATTATAAACATTTTGTAGATCTTCGGTATGAAAATGAAAAGGTGAAACTGAAAGTCTTTGATAGTTATGGGGAGATGAAAAGGGATGATTAACATCAGAACCGGAAGAGAATAATAAGAATTATAATTTAGGTATGGAAGAGAGCCTGAAGTTTTCTTGGGAAAAATCAACCCTGGTAATCGGCTCAGAGTACATTTACCGTGGAGCTGATTATAAAAATAAATATGGGAAACATCATCGCAATGATTATGCAGCTTTTTTAGAAGCGAAGAAAGAATTTAGGGAGCGGCTAAAGAAAAATGCAGAAAATGCGATGAACTCTCTATTGTCAGCTCTTGAAAATTTCATCCGGCAGTATCCGGCTGAATATGCGAAAAATTGCATAGAAACTTAAATTGCCTGAAAACATGTCAGATTTTTGGGGACAGGGTACTAGGCCGTCAGTGTATTTTCACTTTTCGGAATGCAGTTACACATTAATGATTTTAATTAATTAAGATGTAAAGGATGTAAAGCTTTTGGGCCAAAAAAGCAAATGAATAACATTTGGTGAAATGTTTGACAAAATTATAATGTAGTGATAATAATAAAAGGAATCATTCTCATTTCAATAGAATAAAAATTCAACTTCCAAGCAGATCTCCTGGTGAGGTTATGCCTTTTCGGTGGAATTATCGTGATAAAATTTCAACTCCCAAACAAACATCTCCTGGCTAGGTTATGCCTTTTGTTTCCTCTATTCTTTCATTTTTATCTACCAAAAAATAAACATATTTATGCTCAACCTATCTATGACCATGATCTATCCACCAATTTTCGCCTTTGGCTAAATCAAGAAATTGAATCCCTCTTCCCCTATAAAGCTGAATTTTTCCGGCCCCTTAATTTTTCTTTCTCTCCTTTTTCCTCTCAATCAATGAGACGATGCGGAACGTCATTGATGAGGGTAGCTCGACTATATCCTTATTTACTGGAGGAAAAAAACAAGTTTATACTCTATCGCCCAACAGATAATAAATACGGTCCTGAATATTACGGACCTGATGTCGAGGTCTGGTCATATGATACTGCAGATGGGCATTGTCGGATTCATTATACTGAAGATAGTGATTCATTACATATGGTATTCGGCTCAGATGGAGCCCTGGAAACTATCCCTGATTTTGTTTTAAAGTCTGCTGAAGCTCTTGAAACCGTATGGGCAAAAGAAATTGAGGATATGGGCTATCAACCTCCTCCTGCTGATGGGAATGCCGGAGGTATATCAGATAAAGGTACTTCTCTTTTTGACTGTTATATTATCAATCTATCCGGATGTTATGGTTACACTGATACTGATCAAGGGAAACCGTATATTGTGATAACTAACAATTTTGAAGGATTTAGCCAAAATCATGATCCCGAAGGGGCCGCTTTAGGGGCAATGCGTGTTACTATAGCCCATGAATTTTTTCATGCCGTTCAAGTTTATTATATTGATTGGCCTTATGATTTTGAAATGAAGAATTTTTGGTGGGAGGAAAATACCGCCGTCTGGATGGAAGAAGAGGTATATGATTTTATCAATGATTACTTTCATTATATCGGTTCTCCCTATGATGATCTTAATGATAATGGTCAGTGGAATTATGGGGAACCATACTATGACATCCTTGGTCAATTGGAGGGGGATTCCTGGCGGAAAAAAAATGGCTGGTTCGACTGGCCTTTCTTATCTCTAGAGTGTCAAATGCATAGCTTTGCAGAATATCAGGAATACGGGGGAGCCCTCTGGCCTAAACACCTTTCAAAAGAGTATGGGCCTGAAATTATTAGAGACATATTCAGCTCTATGCTTCAAAATGATTGGAATGCCCTTTCTTCCATTCAAGCTATTCTTACTGAAAAAGGGAGCAGCCTGCCGGCATGTCTGAAAGATTTTAAAGCAAAAATTTTGATCAGAGATTTTAAGGATGAGCAATGGTTTCCTCTGGTTTGGCATATTGCCGACTTCTCGGAATATCCCGAACATTTGAATCCCGAAAATCCCCTGTTTTCCAGCAGCTCTTTTTACAGTGGGTATCATGGAAGCTATAAGAACGGCTGCCCGGGGAATCTCGATCATCTATCATCCCATTACCTTCTCTTTAAGGCCCCGGAGAATAAGGGAAACATTCAGTTTTCCTTTGAAAGAATAAGCGGGGAAGCGGAATTATCATGTCTTCTTATGTTAGCAACCCAAAACGGTCTTTGGGAAAGGAGGGAAATTACCCTCAACCCTGATATCCATACAGGCGAAATTACTATCCACGGATTCGGACAAGAAGCTGAATATCGCCGTATTGTGGCTATTCCCATAAATACTTTCAGCTCTTCATATACCTTGTATAATAATATCCCTTTTACCCTGGATGCAGGCTTTGAAACTATGTTCAGTTATCAGGTTTCATTGAATTCGGGTATGAACCTTTTTTCGCCGGCTATCTCCATTGAGCAAAGTTTTGATTCACATCAATTTTTGCTTGATTATTTTACTCCGAATTCTCTTTATTCAATAAGCTATTATGATAAACAGGCAGGGGAGTGGATAAAGAATTCATGGGTTGGTGATACCTCCCCTTATTCGGTTAGCGGCCCGCATTTTGATCTTGTTCAAGGAGGCATTTACTTGCTTTACTTGAAAAATCCTGTAGTATTAACCTTAGAATCCTACCTTAACACTGAAGGCATCTGCCTTGACAGAGGTATTAATTTTTTTTCCTATTCGCCTCAAATGCTCAATGCAGGATCAAAAGATGCTTTTACTTTTTTTACCGATTGTGAGGAAAACCCTACAGTAATTCGTAAAAAAAATAATTGGAATGGTAAATGGGAGATAACCTACGGCTTTTTTCAAAAATGTGCAGGGGAAAATTTTTCCATCTCCCCGGGAGAAACATATATTATTGAAATAGATCAATAAGAAAATTAACCCTTTATTCTTTATTAGCTGACTATAACATCACTAAGGTATAAAATTTAATACCAATTTTAATTCTTCAAAATAACTTTCTATTTGAAAAATATGAGAAAAAGAACTATTTATATTTGTGCTATAATGATTTTAATTTTTTACCCCTTGACTACCTTTTCTGATTTACGAATTCCCGCTAATCCCGGCAAAGATGTTCCTGTAAAGCAGATTGGACCGGATATATACAAGATTGGCGGAGTGACTTTAAATAAAACAAGAAAAGAAATATATATTTCCGGCAGTATTAATATGCAAAGTGGATTGATTGAATATTTTGCTTGCAGTCAAGCGGAGGAAGGAAAGCTGCATGAAAGCCTTTTAAAGCTTGAAGTAAAACCTTTTGATTTGCAGGTAGCTTTACTATTGTTGGGGCTTAAGCATGAGAATAATTTAAAATTTCAAGGAGATAGCGCCGTACCGCAAGGAGACTTTTTAGAAATTTGGGTAGAATGGGAACTATCAAATAATTCCCCAAAAAGGGTTAAGGCAGAGGAGCTAATTTAAACATTATTAATTGTACTTTTGTGAACAATTATGGAGGTGGTAGGGGGCGGAGCTTTACATTTTGAAGGGAATAGCTGCTCTATAAAAAATTCAATATTTTGGAATAACTCGGCAAGCCTTGGTAGTCAGATTAATATCTCTTCGGCAACTCTTAATATAAGTTATTCGAATGTCGATGGTGACGATGCAGGCATTGCTCTAGGCGAGTATGGGGACGGTACCCTAAATTGGTTATCAGGCAATATCAATGCTGATCCTTTATTCATTAACTCTGTAACAGAAGATTACCATTTGCAGCCTAATTCCCCATGCATTGATACCGGTACAGATAGTGATACACCTACCCATGATAAAGATGGTAATCTTAGGGACAATAATCCAGATATGGGAGCCTATGAGTTTTATTGTGAGTTAACACCTGAGATTTGCGATGGCCTCGACAACGATTGTGATGGAATAATCCCAGCGGATGAAACTACAGATGCTGACGGCGATGGATTTGTTGCATGCAATGATTGCGATGATACTGATCCTGCTATAAATCCAGGGGCCCAGGAAGTATGTGAAGGGATAGACAACAACTGTGATGGGCACGAAGATGAGGATTTAGTTCGAACCTGATATTCAGGGGCAGTGGGGGACAGAAGGCGTGGGTGAATGTGTTGGAGGTGTTCAGGATTGCATTGCAGGAGTGTGGGGGCCTTGTAATGGAGAAATTTTACAGTCACCGGAAGTCTGTGATGGCCTAGATAATAACTGCGATGGAATAATCCCGGCTGATGAAACCACTGATGCCGATGGGGACGGCGTGGTCGCCTGCGGCGATTGTGATGATAGTGATCCTGGCCGGGCGCCAAATAATACAGAAATTTGTGACGGCAAAGATAATGATTGTGCAGGCACACCTGGAGATATCCTTGAACTTGCCATTATCATAGACGACTATGAAAATATTCCCTGTTGGGACCTTGAGGTAGTATTTGATGCTGATTCACTAAGCTATCAACAAACTATCAGAACGGGCATATCCGATGAAGCTGATGGATATTGCCTTCTTTTTGAGAAAAATGAGGATGATCAGGGGCAATTACTCATAGAGGATACCCTTCGCATTGCCGCTATTACCAAGTATGATCCGGTAACTTTTCAGCCTTTTGGGGAAAGCGGTGAAGCAATTTTACTAAAGGTACTGTTCGAGGTAAAAGGCCCTCTTCAATATCCTTCAGATGATCCTTTTTCAATTAAGCTATTCACTAAGGATAATGATTGCGATGGACAAATTGATGAGGAGGACTGTACAGGAATTTATTTTATTCCTAAAGAATTGGATTTTGGAGAGGTCGCTGTCGGTCAAACAAAAACGAGGTCAGTCACCTTGGTTAACAAGGGGTCTTTATCGATAGCCGTGGATACCGTTGATTTTAACCGGTCCGGTTTTATGGCGCAGTTTTTCGGAAGGACCCTTGATCTCGGGCAAAGCTGTCTCCTCAAAATTCAATTTTCACCGGGTCAGTTTGGGCAATATGAAGAACTCCTGCCTATTGCTGCAAGTAGTTTAACCCTCAAAGGTACAGGTACTGAGGACCTGAGCATCATCTCTTTAGGTTCTGTGACTGTGCGGGCCTACCTTCCTGATAATCAGAATTTAGTAAAAGTTCCCCTTCACCTTGATATAGATCAGGACCTTTATGATCTTTCTTTCAGTATATTCTATGATACGCATATTATGAATTTTGATAGTATCTGCCCTACCTATCGAATAACCGTGCAACCGCAGATCAGCGCGGATGAAAATATCGGAAAAGCAGTTGTGGGTATCTTTGATCTTTCCGGAGGATCTGCAGTACTTTCCGGAACAGGTAAACTGTGTGATCTTCTCTTTTCTATTGAACAGGCCGATATCGGCAGTTACCCTCTCCTAGTGGCCGTCACCAATGCCGCCCATGATCCCTTCCAATCAGTGGCGCTTGCCGAACAACCCGGGGAGTTGAACATTATCAGTGATTGTTCCGGCGATATTGATAAGGATGGTGACTTAGACGTGGCTGACATTGTCTATGTCTACCGCTTCACCTCATATTTTCCTAACATTGTGCCTGAGCAGTGGAGGCAGGCTTATCCAACCTTCCAACCTGAAGAGTTTTTCGAGGAAAATATCATCTCCAGTCAGCATTGCCTGGATGTTGACTTTAATAATGAACTAAATATATTCGACCTTGTTTACCTATATCGTGCTGTTTCAGAATTTCCCGAGATTGTGCCCAGGGCAGTCAGAGAAGCTAATCCCGATCTTCCACCTGATGAGGTTATTGGGCAGGCTATTGAATCAATCACGCCGTTTACCGGCCAAAGGCCCCGGCAGCGGCTCAAAAGCTCACCTTCAATGGGTATGGCAGGGCCAAATTTCCTTAAAGTTGAAAATGTGCGGGTCGCTCCTGGAGCAAGTGTTGTTGTACCCATAAGTATTGGCTTGGAGACGAGCTTAATGAACCTTTCTTTCGGCATAGAATACGATCCCGGCATCTTGGAATTTCAGGGGATGGATGCTGTGGAATTTAATACGGACCTAATACTCGCCTCCCCCCAAACCGGCTATGATTTAAATAAAGGGCTTCTTTACTTTGGATTTGCTGATTTTGCAAGTGGAGTTGCCGTGAGAAAGGGGAGCGATTGGTTATTGAAAATTCATTTTACCATCCCTCTCCCTATATCTGACCCAATTGTCCCCTTGAAGGTCAGGAATCCTCAAACTTTGACCATCTATGCATCTCAGGTAAAGCTCTCCATCCATGATGGCTCAGTTCAGATTCATAATGAATCCCACAGCTTTTTGCCAATAGTGGAATGAGGCTGATCAGAGGAGAGATTGGGGAGGACAAGCTTCCAGCCTGCCGGAACTTAGGTGGGCGCATAACAAATTATTTATGATTGTATGGAGGTAATGTACCATGCGTTTTTTTAATACGGCCGGGCCGGTTAATGGCAAAGATCATTACTGCTTACCCCCACTTAGCCGGTTTGACCTTACAGAAATAATGTCCCTTATTGAACAGAAAAAATACTTTGTTCTGCACGCGCCGAGGCAAACCGGCAAAACTTCCTGTCTTCTGGCCTTGATGGATCATCTGAATG
>JAUWIR010000402.1 GCA_030605265.1 Pseudomonadota bacterium
AGGGACGGCTGTCATCAAATTGAAGATTTGGATAGGGCGACGCGACCTGATAAGACGGTTACTATGAATCACGGCATTCATATTAAAGTAATGAAGGAAGTCGGCACAAGGTATCAATGTATGCCCTGTCATCGGGATATTGCTCATGGGGATGAGACCTTTTTGCCTGATATGAAATCAATTTGTTTTTTATGCCATACTGATCAGAGTATTGGAGCTGAAAATTGTAGCTTATGTCATGCTGTTCATCCAAAAGTTGACTTAGATGATGGAAGCGCTCTTATGGATGTTCATGAGGAAGTAGAAATCTCCTGTGTTGATTGTCATGAAGATGCTTGTAAAGCTACAAAAGCAACTTGTGATAATTGTCATGACGGTGATTCCTATGGGGATATGGTTATTTATAAAGGGAAAAGTATAAAGTAATTTTTTATCATAAGGAAGATATTTTTTGCTCGTCCGATGGATTAAATCGAGCAAAAAATTCCATATGGTTGATCTAATTGATAATGAGAAAGAGTATGAAAAATAATTAGATTGGCTGTATGTTGAAATGAAAAAGGCAGAGAGTTAAAATTTTTTACTCTCTGCCTTTTTCATTATTAACATTTTTCCCCTTTCATTTTTTTCAATGAAGAATGCCAAAATTTTCAATATTTGTTTAGGAGGACATCTATGGAGAATAGTACAACTACCTCACCTTTAAAGGAAGGGGAAAATTTTCTGGGATTTACTATTTTACGGATTCAAAAAATTCCTGAAATAAAAGTCATAGCCTATGAAATTATTCATGATCAAACAGGCGCCCATGTCCTCCATTTATACAATGACGATAGGGAAAATCTATTTTCTGTTTGTTTCCGAACGCCGGCTAAAGATTCCACAGGAGTGGCCCATATCATGGAGCATTCCGTGCTGGCGGGGTCTAAAAGATATCCGGTAAAAGATGCTTTTAATGAATTAGCTAAGGGCTCCATGAAGACTTTTTTAAATGCTTATACGTATCCTGATAAGACTATCTATCCTGTGGCTAGTCAATTAAAGGTGGATTTTTACAATTTAGCCGGAGTATATACTGATTTAGTATTTCATCCTCGGCTATTAGAGAACACATTCCTACAGGAAGGATACCACTTGGAGCCCATGGATATAAATGATCCTAATAGCGAGTTAACAATTTCAGGTATTGTCTATAATGAAATGAAAGGAGTGTATTCTTCTGCTAATTCATTGTTGTATAAGGCGTTACTTGAAGGACTTTATCCTGATAATACTTACCGTTTTGATTCAGGAGGAGATCCTGATGAAATTCCTAAGCTAACCTATGATGAATTTAAAAAATTTCATCATAACTATTATTCTCCCTCTAACGCCTGGTTCTTTCTTTATGGTGATATTCCTACAAAAGAGCATTTGCAGTTTTTAAAAGAGGTGCTTTTAGGATTTGAGAAAATTCAAGTGGACTCTCAAATCGATAATCAGCCTCTCTGGGGAGAAAAGCGCCGTATTCATAGCTGGTATCCCATAAGTAAAGATCAAACTGTGAGGAAAAAAACAGAAGTTACCTTGGGGTGGGTAACAGTGGATAATACGGATGCGGAAGAAGTCCTGGTTATGCAGATTTTAGCAATTGCTTTGGTAGGTACTGCAGGTGCACCTCTGAGGAAAGCGTTAATTGATTCAGGGTACGGAGAAGATCTTTCTCCAGCCACAGGTCTGGAGAAAGATTTAAAACAAATCCCTTTTATCGTGGGATTGCGGGGAACCGAGCCTGAAAAGGCAGAAAGCATTGAGCAATTAATTACTGAAACTTTAAAAAATATCATAAAAGATGGTCTTAACCATCAATTGATTGAGGGAGCTTTACACCAGGTTGAGTTTCATGGGAAGGAAATTTCTCGAGGCATTACGCCCTATTCAATTATTTTAATGGCCCGTGTATTCCATTCATGGCTTTATGGTAGTGATCCTCTCATGGGACTGCATTTTTCAACTCTTATTGAAAAAATTAAAAACAAATGGAGAGAGCAACCAAATTTTTTTGAACAGAAGGTTAACCAGTGGTTGTTAGAGAATACTCATTGCCTCAGAGTGGTCCTGGAACCAAGCACTACCTTCCAGGAAGAAAAAGAAGCGGATTTTCGCCGGCGAATGTCAGAAAAAAAAGCCTCTCATACTAAAAGCCAAATACAAACTATTTATGAGCAAAGCCAAAAACTAATAAAAGAACAAATGACCCCTGATTCCCCGGAATCTCTGGCAACTCTTCCAAGACTTGAATTAGAGGATTTACCAAAAGAGATTGAGACAATTCCCATAAAAAAGATATCTTTCTATGGTATCCCCTTTATGGAGCATGAAATTTTTGCCAATGGTATTGCTTATTTAGATTTAGTTTTTGATGTTTCAGATGTAGCTGATGAATTACACCCTTTTCTCCCTTTGCTTAGTAAAGTGACCTTAGGTATGGGGGCAGGGGGAAAAAGCTATGATGAGTTATCTTCTCTCATAGCTTTAAGGATGGGAGGATTATCATCCGGCCTTTCCGCGGGCACAACAGCTGATGGTTTACGAACATGGCAGAAGATGATTTTTCGTGTTAAGGCGCTTCATCGAAATATTCATGAGGCCGTTAAGCTTATTATAGAGCTTTTATCCAAGGCGGATTTTTCTGATCGGGACCGTCTACGAGATATTATTTCAGAAGGGAAAAATCAAATGATTGCCGCGGTTGTTCCCGGGGGGCATGTATTTGCTCGAAGAACAGCCTCAGCCGGACTTAGTTCAGTCTCCCATAGGGAAGAGCAGTGGAATGGATTAAAACAGTTGCATTTTTTAACCCGCAGTGTGGATACCTTTAACAATGAGTCTAATAATCTTTATGATAACTTGGTTTCCTTAAAAGAACGAGTTTTTACGAAACAACGCCTGACCATCAATTTAACTGGTGATGCTGAAGGATTAATAAAGATGAAGTCCTCCCTATCAGAATTTATCGGTAATCTTAAAGAGGGGAATGAAATAGGTGAGCCTTCAGAAGTGGCCCTTCATCCGATCAATTTCGGTATAGCCATACCGGCTCAGGTTTGTTATGTGGCCCAAGTTTTCAAAGCTCCCAACTACTTAACAGAGGAGGCTCCGGCTTTGTTGGTAATATCTCATGAATTGTCTTCAGGTTTTTTGTATAACCGGATCAGGGTCCAAGGGGGCGCTTATGGCGGTTTTTCTGCTTATGATAGCCTGGATGGAGAATTTAGTTTTCTTTCCTATCGAGATCCCAATTTAGAGGAAACCTTGAAAGTATATCAGGAAGGAGTTGAACATATATGTTCAAAGTTAGTGGCAAAAGATGAGTTAAGGAAAGCAATTATCAGCACAATTGCCACTTTAGACAGGCCTTTAGGGCCGGGAAGTAAAGGCTATGCCGCTATGATCAGAGAATTTTGTGACCTCACTGATGACAGAAGGAGGCAATTTAGGGAAAAAATTTTAGAGGTTACTCCTGGATTAATTCAAAAAGTAGCCTTAAATTCTCTTAAGCCAAATATCGAGTCTTCAGTTATTGCCGTGTATGCAGCAGAGGATCGTTTGAAAAGGGCCAATAATGTTTTTGATAGAAAATTAAAGATACAATCTTTTATGCAAGAATATTGAGGGGGTATTCATATTTACCCTTCGTGGGGATGTTGCGGGTTTTTGGAGCTATAAGCCATTTGGGAGGTTTTTTGTTTGAGGATGTCAAAATAAGTCATAATTCTTTGAACATAATGAAGGGGTTCCTCTCCCCGGCAATATCCATATTTACTTTTTTTGTAGTATTTTGGATCGCTTAGTAAAGGTAAGGTTTTTTGTAGTGTTAAAAAATTTGAAAGAGTGGTTCTCAAATTACGTAGCCAAATTTTATCGCTTACTTGGAGAGCGGCATTATAATATCCGGCTAAAAGAACAACATACTTATAAAGTGTGCCAAGAAGCTATAGAACTGGGGAAAACCTTAAAACTAACCAATCAAGAACTCTATTTGGCAGAGATTTCCGCCTTATTTCATGATGTGGGAAGGTTTATGCAATGGTACAAATATAAAACTTTTCAGGACAGTAAATCGGAAAATCATGCTCTTTTAGGACTTAAAGAATTGGAAAAACATCAAGTGCTCTTTTCTCTTTCCCAAAAAGAGCAAAGGTTAATTTGCACTGCCATACAATATCATAATGTTTTTAAAATCCCTGAGATGGAGGACCCACAAGCTAAGTTGCTGACCCAAATTTTACGGGATGCGGATAAATTAGATATTCTACGGGTTTTTATGGATTACAATAAAATTAAACAGGAACCTTCTCTTGAATGGGACCTTCCTCAAACTCCGGGGTATTCAAAGGAAATTATCTCTGATCTTTATCAGAAAAGAATCTCATCCCACGAAAATTTAAAAAATGGCAATGATTTTAAGCTGATGTTACTTTGCTGGGTCTTTGATATAAATTTTGCATACACAAGAGAGCAGATTCTAAAGCGGGGCTTTATTCAAAAGATTTGTAAGTCGCTGCCTCAGTGTAAAGAAATCCAGGAAATTGAAGAGTATCTTTTACAGTATCTGAGAGTGCCTGTTTGATGGACGGAAAAAACGGCATCCATCATTAGTCAGTTTACACTTTTTAAAATAAAAGGCAATAAAATACCAGTTTTATTCCCGAAAGAACTAAAAGTGGCAACTACTTTTCGTTCTTTATGAAGGAAGCCAAATTTCCCCATGTATTAATGATTGGCATAATTCGGGAATATTTTCAAAATGAT
>JAUWIR010000180.1 GCA_030605265.1 Pseudomonadota bacterium
TGAAATACAATCGTCTTTTATCTATGATAATAGCCAGTTTGTTTACACCACATGCGAAAGGTAGTCGTAATGAGTTGTTGGACAACTCGATACTACTTTAAACCCGTCGAACCCGGGGCGGGGGGCCGGCTTTTGAAAATTTTTTTTTTATTATGCGATTTATTTTATCAAAATAAAATAAGCATAAAATATTTTTTTATACAAAGCCTAGTAATAATTATATAATTTTAATTAAATATAATTATAAAAAACCAAAAACTTGGCTTTTAGTGGCCAACTTTCTGTCCTATAAAAAAACTTAATATAATCAATAAATAAGCTTATTAAAACGACTAATAGCTCATTTTTAAGGACGAAAAGTTGGCCGGTTTATTTCTTTTTGAGTAAATGACTAATATAGCTTAGTCGCTAAAAATGTAATAAATTCGGACCAATGCTTCTTTTTTTATTCCTGATATGAAATATAAAATTATTTCATATGTAACTAACTGTATTGTCTAACTATATTGTACAAATGGGAAGAAAAAGGGGCAGTGCAAGAGAAAGTAAGGAGGGGGCGCTTTGATGCTCCAATTAATTGAAATCCTTGCATTATGGTGCTAGAGGGATAACCTAGGGTCCATTAGCAAAAGAGAATAAAGAAAATTGATTTTTGGAGTGAAAATGTATTTTTTTTAAATAAAATCTCAATGTGGCAATAAATTTGCACTATATAAAGTATCAATACGAAATAATACGAAATTGCCTATATTGATAATTTAAAATAATTAGGTCATCCTACTAATGTCGTTAATCTAGGACAGATACGCTGTTGGCTTTGGATTCTAAATTCTAAATTTGACCTGAAGCACATTAATTTTAAAGATTATTAAAAATACGGCACTTTTTATACATTCTGATATACATTTTGAAAAGTAGTTTACTCCTTATTTTATCTTTTTTTATTTTGTTTCTAGAAAAAAACCGGATTTATGATTTTTCATGTGTTTTTAGTGTTTTTAGTATGAAAAGCATGAAGCACATGAAGGGATAAGGAAAACTTGGCATCTTTCATACACCACGAAAAGTAGTTTACACTTATGACTTTCCAATTTTTTTTTCTACCATGAAGGGCATGAAGGAAAAGAAGGAGTAAAAAAATCTTCATGCTCTTCATGTCCTTCATGGTGAAATAAAAAAGTGTAAATCAATAAATGAAACGAGTCAAATATTCTTGACAAAACTTGGTAAAGCCCGGGGATGGCTAATATGAAAGGAGGTATTATGGTTTAATTGCAGTAACAACATGTTCACTTTTTAGTAAATAATCTCAATTTTTGTAAAAAAAGGAGAAAGAAAGTGCGTAATCGTAAATTTATTCTTTTTTTTATAATTATGGCTTTTTTTGCAGTATCCCTATTACCTTCTTTTGCCACAACCAAAACTGCTGAGGCAAGCTCGTGGTGGTGGTATTGCGGACAACCTAGTGCGGGAGGTGCGAAAGCGTGGGGATGTATGACTTGTACGTCAGATAATCATTGGTGCATGCTTTATTATAGTCCGTATTCTTATCCTCCACTTAGGTGTACTGGCCCCTATTGTTATTATACAGGGCAATTCTGCGACTGTAATACTGATACAGGTTGGTGTGGAAAAACATCAGCCGTAAACCCTGATTGGTATTACTATATTCATTGTAATTTTATAATGTCGTATTGTCTATGCCCATAAAAACAACAATGACGTATTGTGAATTGTGATTGGGCATGATGAAGAGTAAAGAATTAAGTAAGAGATCCTGATGCTGTTTCATCTTCCCCGAATTTCCCTGTATGCGTGGGGGGTGTAGCTAAGGGATAAAGATTACCTCTGGTATCCCCGGGGCTTTCTAATATTGGTTATTCTTCTATAAAAATAAATAAATATTTTATTAAATCACTAAATAACCAGCCAAAGGTAGCAAACTATGAGAAAAATATTTTTATTCCTCAAATTTTTTGTTATTTTTTTAATTGGATGGATATTTTTTTTCTGCTTTTCAGGGCCCTCTTTTGCTCAATCGAGTATTAAATTTAAAGAGGTTTATTATGATTTTGGTGAGATAGAGGCCCATAAGCCGTTAATCCATAATTTTGAATATGAAAACACCGGTAAAGACGCCTTAACCATCACTAAAGTTAAGTCAGGTTGTAATTGCCGCGGTAAAAATCTGGCAGGTAGGAAACTGCAACCCGGCGAAAAAGGGAAGATAGAGGTTTTATACAGGCCTTCTCCTGATATGGAAGGCCGGCAAGAAAGAAGGGTCTTAGTGCACTCCAATGATCCGGACTTCCCCATAATTAAATTGACTGTACTGGCAAAGATCGGCAAGAATCCGCCATAGGTATGTTATGTTTTTCATTAAATAATAATATTAATAGTAATATATAATTTATATTTTTTTATAATCATATAATTTTCCATGAAAGACAAGGCTATTAAAATAGGACCATAAAAATAACAGGGGGCTCTCTCTGAAATAACAGGGGGCTCTCTCTGAAAGAATAAAGATATCTATAAATAAGGAGAAAAAAATGGCAAAGCAATCGGCGGTTTTATCAACCATCCTATTAATACTGATTCAGGCATTGTTATTTACCAATCTTAACAAACTACGGGCAAACGATGATGAAATTCTGGCACGGATTAATGGAGAAAAGATAACCATGTCCGAACTTAAGGGATTGGCAAAACAAATGTCGAAGAACATATCCCGGAAAGAAGACAGGAAAAATTTTCTGAACCGCGCTGTTGAAGACCGTTTAATTGCCCCAAAGGCAAGAGAGATCGGGCTGCATAATGATCCGGATATAAGGAAAGAATTAAAAACCATCAGGGAGTGGCAACTCCTGTTTTCTTTGGAGGACAGAATAAAAGAGCAGATTGCCGAGCAGATTGCCGAGCAGATTGCCGGCAAGGATTTCATCCCCGAATACGGCAGGCAAAAGGTCCGCTTTGGTGAGATTGTGGTTCAAAGCAGGCAGGAAGCTGAAGAAATCTTAAGAGATCTATTAAAGGGCGCCAATTTTGAGAAATTGGCCCGGGAGAGGTCTATTAATATATATTCAAAAAATGGAGGGGACATCGGTTTTGTCATCATGGGCAAAGGCACATTTTTGGAAGAAGTTGAAAACATTATATTTAAATTAGCCAATGGGCGGATTAGCCAGATATTGAAAACAAGAGAAGGGTATGGGATTTTCAAGGCTGTGGAGAGGAAAGATTTTACACAAAAGGAGAGGGAAGAGCAAATAGCGGCCCTGAAAAAAAAATTAAGGAGAGAAAAAAAGAATGAGCGAATGGATAATCTTCGTTCTCAAACCAAAATTACCATATTTTCAGATAATATCAAAAAAATTCAGCAAATGCAGAAGGTTAATAATGATGACCTTCTGCACATGGAATTGGTCAATGTAAACGGGACCATTTTACGATTGGAAAATTTGCTGAGGGCAGCGTCACATTCCAGCCTGAACAGACTAAAATCACACGACTTTCACAATCCGGGTGTATTGGAAGATATGATTAAACCTAATATCGAACATATACTTAAGGTCAATGAGGCGGTCAGAATCGGCCTGGATAATGACCCTAAGTTAAAAAAGCATCTCAAAATCTGTGAAGATTCCATGCTGGCCGTAAAATATGTCAGGGAGGTGCTGCTCAAAGAGGTAACCTGTTCGGATGAAGAAGTCAAAAAATTCTATGAGGAATACAAGGATGGGCCTGAGTATAAAAACATGCCCCGATATGTGCATGCGCGGCATTTAATAGTGGATGATGAGGACCTGACCCGGGAAATATTGAAGCAATTAAAAGATGGCGGGGATTTTACCGAAATGGCTCAAAAATACAGTATGGGCGGAAAGAAGCATGGTTTACCTGCCGGCGATTTTGGTTATATTAAACGAGGCGACTGGGTACGGATGACGGAAATTGAAAAAGATGCCTTGTTTAGTCTCTCCACAGGGGAAGTTAAAATGATTGAAATGGTCTTCCCCAAAGGGGATTATGTATTATACAGTATTGTTAAAGCCGAAGATAAGATAAATAGTGGATCTAATGGTTATAATGAAATTAAGGGACTGGTGAAATACAAATTATTAAAGAAAAAAAGAGAAGAAAAAAAAGCGGATTTTATCGCTCAATTAAGGTCTGAAGCTGATATTAAGATACATCTTCTGTAACCTGCTGATTTTGTAAAAACCTCTGTTTGATCATATTTATTATACAATCATAAATGCCTGATTAACTAATCAACCAAAAGGTGGCCTACCATGAGAAAAATATTTTCAGCCCTAAAATTATTTATTATTTTATTAATGGGATCGGCATTTTTTTTCTGCTGTTCCGGACAGTCTTTTGCTCAATCGAGTATTAAATTTAAAGAAATTTATTATGATTTTGGTGAAATAGAGGCAATTGAGATGGTAGTCGATGATCCTGAATTTAAAGCGGTAGTCGTAGTCCATAATTTTAAATTTAAAAACGCCGGCAGCGGAACATTAACAATAACCAGAGTTAAGTCAACTTGCGGCTGTGTTGCTGCAAATCTGTCAGGGAAAAATTTCCAACCCGAAGAGGAAGGTGAAATAGAGGTTGGCTTCGAACCTGAGCATACGGAAGGACTGCAAGCAAAAAGCATCTATGTGCACTCCAATGATGCGGACTTTCCCATAATTAAATTGACAGTGCGGGCGACAATAGTGGGTGCGGCCGGGGCGGCCGAGGAGTCCGCCAAGGCCCCTCCTTTGAATGTCCTTTTGGTGACCTTTGATACGACCCGCGCAGATCATATCGGCTGTTATGGATATAAAAAGATAAAGACCCCCAATATCGATCGCCTGGCCAGAGAAGGGTGCCTTTTTGAGAAGGCCTTCACGCCTGTGCCCATTACCTTTCCGGCCCATGCCTCCATGTTGACCGGTCTTTATCCCCTGGCGCACGGGGTCCGAAACAACGGTTGGTTCGGTTCCCATGCCCTTTCCGGGTCCATTGTCACACTTCCCGAATTGCTCAAGGAACAAGATTACAAAACAGCCGCCTTTGTTTCTGCATATGTCCTGGACAGCCGCTTTGGCTTGGATCAGGGGTTCGATATATATGGCGACAATAATCTTAGCATCAATGATGCAAATTTCGGCCATTTGCAAAGACGCGCCGAGCCGGTAACGCAGGCGGCCATGAAGTGGCTGGAAGGGATTGGAAAGGAGAAGTTTTTTCTCTGGGTCCACTATTATGACCCCCATGATCCATGGGCGCCTCCCCCTCCTTTTTCAGAAGAATATGCAGACAACCCCTATGATGGAGAGATTGCCTATGCGGATTATTGGTTTGGAAAATTGCTGGATAAAATTGAGGAACTCGAGTTGAGGGAAACCACCCTTATTGTATTTGCCTCTGATCATGGGGAAGGCCTTGGGGATCATCATGAAAGGACGCACGGCATCTTTTTGTATGAATATGCCTTAGGGGTGCCCTTGATCTTCAGCCACCCCCGTCTTTTGCCGGAATCTAAAGGCATATCGTCCCTGGTGCGTTTGATTGATATTTCCCCGACCATATTGGAGGTAATGGGCTGTAATATACCGGAAAATATGCAGGGGGTTTCTTTATTGCCCTTGATGAAGGGAGAAGAGAAAAATTTAAACCTTGTCCTTTACTGCGAAACCATTTATCCAAAATGCAGCCATAACTGGAGTCCTCTGGAAGGATTGAGGACGGAGTCCTGGAAATATATTTTTGCACCTATAAAGGAGTTATACCGTATGGATAAAGATCCGCAGGAAAAGCGGAATCTATTTGAGAAGCGTAAGGATCTGTCTGCAAGAATGGATAAAAGGCTTGCCGGATTGAAAAAAGAGATCATGCCTGATGAGCCGGTTTCTACGGAAATAGCCATGGATGAGCAAACAAGGGAAAAGCTGAGGAGCCTTGGCTATGTTTGGGCGCCCACAATAGAAAAAGAAAGCTATCCTGATCCCAAAGAAAAAATACATGTTCTGGAATATCTGAACAAAGCAACAACCTATATAGAACAAGCTCAATATGAGAAGGCCATTCCGCTTTTAAAAAAAGTATTGAAGCTTGATCCGGAGGATATATCAGCCTATGTTCATCTGGGGCAAATATATGTGGTGCGCAATGAACCAGAAAAGTCCATTGAGGCATTTGAGCAGGCTGTAAAACTGAAGCCTGGTGATCTGAGGATATATATAATGCTTGGTGAAGGCTATATGGAAGCCGGACGCCATAAAGAAGGATTGGCTGTCTTTAAAAAGGCTTTAGAGCTTGAGCCCGAATGCAAAGAGGCCTATCTCAATATGGGGCTTCACTATTTCCGGAATCAAAAATACTCAAAAGCCGGGGACCTATTTCAGAAGGTTTTAGAAGTGGACCCTGAAGAGGGAACAGCGCATGATTATATGTCTGAGATTTATTGGAAGCTTGGAGATTATGACAAAATCGAATCTGAGGCAGAGGCCCTTCTGGAAAATAATCCCGATAACAACATGGCCCTGTCTAGTCTGATGAACCTGGGAATCATGTATCAAATCACCCAGCAGAACAAGGCTGCTCAGGATGTGCTGGAGAAGGTCATTGGCATAAAACCCGATATTGGCCGAGCCCATTACTATCTTGGGATGGTCTATTTTCAGGAAAAAAGGCTTCCGGATGCCCTGGCCTCCCTCAAAAAAGCCATAAAATACGACCCGAAAATCGCTGAAGCGCATTATAGTCTGGGGCTAATATATAAAGAACAAAATGATTTGCAAAGGGCTGTTAAGGAATATCAGGCTACCCTGGACATCAATCCTCATTATGTCAAGGCAAAGCGTAGGCTACAGAAGCTCCAGCCTATGATTCAAGGGAGTGAGCTATAATAATGAGTCTGTAGGTTCGCCGAGTCTAATTCCTCTTTTTTAATTTTTTTAATGGGCTATCCGTCTAAGGCGGGACATCATCCTTACAAGAAAATGAATCTCGCCAAGCCGCAAAGATCGCCAAGAATAAATGGCATAATCCATATCGGTAATGGACATGAAGAGACTAAGTAAGAAGTCTTTGCGTTCTCTGTGTCTTGGCGAGAGAATAAAAAAGCCGAACATTACATTACGCATCCCGGCTTAAGTTGGCAGCCAAAAAATGGCATAGATTGCTCAGTGCGGGAGTAATAGGTATAGTTATTGCATTACAAAATTTCGTAATAATAAAAATAAACAATCGTCTATACAGATATAATTACGTAGTAGATTTTGGATTTTAGTGGTATTTATTTGCTTTCCGGTTCATGCTGGTTTGAAAGAACGGTAATGAGGAAGTTTTTCAAGATATGTTCTGCATGATGGTTTTTATATAAAATCATTAATGATCAAATCATTAATGGACAAGCTAAAATATAGGGAGGTAAGATAATATGAAAAGTTAAATGCCGTAGAGTAACCAGTTCATTATTAACACCTGGTAATATAATAACTGGTAACTTAACAATTTAATATTCCGAACAATCTGATAAGAAAAAAAGAGGTTAAAAAAATATGTTCTGTATAAAAAATATGACTTATAAAAAGTTAGCTAAATACGGGATTTTTTCATCAATTATCTTCTTTAGTCTTTTCATCTTCTACAATTTCGGCAATTGTCAGGCTTATTATGCGCCTTATGACCCAAGTTGTATGCCTCCCTACCCTGGGCCAACTCCCGGTGGTACTATTGTTGTTAACCAATACGGTAAAATAACTGGTGGTTATAGCCCGGAGTTTGATATGACGCGCGGGGCGGTCCCCGGTGATTTTTTTACCCCTTGGGGATCTTACCCAAATTGGGAAAATCGTTGGATTTTAGGAGCTGCCGGTATGTATGGCCCCGGCAGTATTGCCGTAGACTACGGTTATGGCGGTTCATACGGCGGTTATGGCGGAAATTTATACGGCGGGTATGACGGATATTAATACGGCGGTTATAGATGTAATTAATAACGCGGTTATAGATATAGTTAATAA
>JAUWIR010000113.1 GCA_030605265.1 Pseudomonadota bacterium
AAATCATCATAAGCTTTTAACAGGTCTAAAATGCCTGATGGCCTCATTTGAAAACCGTTCCGAAATTTCTAAAACCGATTTAAAC
The DNA here is from genome assembly GCA_030605265.1 of Pseudomonadota bacterium. Lineage (GTDB taxonomy): Bacteria > SZUA-182 > SZUA-182 > DTGQ01 > DTGQ01 > JAUWIR01. Next base: position 86 of record JAUWIR010000113.1, read on the forward strand.
ATTATCAGTAAACTGGGGCTAAAATTTCAAGGCAAGCAAACATGGCCACTTTTTAAGAGCTATCAACCAGGTTTTGTTCCCTGGTCACTCAAGGCCCATGAAATTCGATTTCTTACCATTGCTCTCAAAGAATCGATAAATATTGCCCTAATGATTAAAGAAAACCCCAATATCCTTGATTCTCCAAAAGAAGGGCAGTATCTTGTTCGGACCCTGAAGAATAAACAATGGAAAAACAGTTGGTTTCTGCCTGCACCACTTCCTGAGCAAAAGCTTTTGCCTACAGTTGATGAGGTTTGTCTGGCCCGACTTAAACGTTCAAAATTAATTCATAGCGGGACATGGGAAATAGACTGTATATTACTGCCTATGATAATAAGGGAAGGTGAAAGACCTTTTTATCCTTATGGTCTTCCAATTCTTGATGAAAATGGCGCAGCGCTTTTTTTTGACGTTATTACACCAAAAAATTTGATAAGTGATGTGCCGGGCAAATTCATGGAGGCGATTCAGAAGATAAATCGATTACCTAAAGCGCTGCTTATTGGTAGTAAACAAGGCTTTGATTTACTCGAATTTATGGCAAAGGAATTAGGCATTTCCATTAAGCAAGTAGATAAGCTTCCTGCTGTGGAAACTTTTCTTTCCGGAATGGAAGCCTATTTTTCCAATCAAGAATAAATTATTACTTGTAAATAATTATCAGAGAAGAGCGGGGGGTATGGATTTATGAATCCAACTCATTAATTAGGGGATGAAAATTGTAATAACCCGACAACTCTATTAGATGTAAGATATTTAGCCAATATTCAGGAGAAAGTTTCAATGTTTTTCAGGAAAATGTATGGTGAGGGCTGTAAGGGGCATCGGGGGTAACCCCGGCTACTACTTGGAAGGGGATGCTTTGGGCTTCGCTTCGCTTTGTCGTAAGCGCTCCCTGATTTTAGCAGATTGAAAAATTATCGATCTTGACATATGGTCTAAATTTGGTATCATATAAAGACCGGAGGTGATAATAAATGAATATTTCAACAGATATTAAACCAATAACCTATCTTAAATCACGAGCAGCAGATTTATTAAAACAAATTAATGAAACACGTCGTCCTGTAATTATCACACAAAATGGTGAGCCAAAGGCAGTTTTACAGGACCCAAAGAGCTACGAAGACATGAAAAATGCCCTTGGGATACTAAAACTTATCACTCAAGCAGAAGAACAAATTAAAAATAATCAAGTGAAAACCCAGGATGAAGTATTTAAAAATTTAAAAAAAGCATTGATTAAAGATGAAGAAAAAGTATGAAATAATATGGGCTAAGGTTGCAGAAAAAGATTTGGCGAACATAATTGAATATATTGCTAATGATAGTCCCTCTAATGCGTTAAAAATTTTAAAAAAAATAAAAGAAAAAACTTCCAGTCTTTATCATTCACCGAAACGAGGCCGCATCATACCGGAACTACAAGAACAAGGCATTTTCCAATATCGAGAATTAATTATTTCTCCTTGGAGAGTGATTTATAGGATATCAGAAAAAGATATATATATTTTATCTGTATTTGATTCACGACAAAATGTAGAAGACGTTTTGTTCAAAAGGCTCATAAATTCAAAAATTTAAACATGCTTTTTTTTGCCTGATTTTGCATTCCACTGGTTTTATCCGGCGCCCATTGGCGAATTTTTTCTTGCCCTATTTTTGACCTGCTGCGCTAACAGAATCAAGACATTGTCCCATAACAGAAGCAAGACATTGTCCCATAAAATTAATCAATCAAGGCCAGGGGGAAATTCACATAGCCGTCCGGGGTGTGGGTGATGGGATGTTGTGCGCCGTTGGTAAGCTGAGGAACTGTCTCGGAGACATAGGTATCCAACTCTTTCATGGAAATTTTATTATCCTTAATCAAGTCGGCCTTCCCGCTCAACCCTTTTACCAGGGCGTGGGTGAAAGCGCCATGCCCCCAGGCATCATCTTCCTGCGAAAGCCCCCGCCCCCTGCTTGAGGTAAAAATAACGGCATTGGCCTCCTGAAGCTCCTTAACAAATCTGTCACTATCAACTCCTCTGGTCTTTTTGCCGCTTAATCCTTCCGAATGGCAGGTATCGGCAAAAATAAGCTTTAGCAGGAAGATCAAGGGTGGCTTCAGCTCACGACAGGAGACAGCCCTGGCGCGTTTTATGCCCCCATCCCTGCTAAAGGCGGCATTGCTCGGCAGAAAATAAAAATCTCCCCTTTCATCATTCAATCCATGGCCGGCAATAAATAGAAGGACAACATCTTTGTGCCCTGCGCGGCCCAGATAATTGAGGTTATCGAGTATATTCTCATAGATTGGCTTGATTGTGGTTTTATCTGTGATAAGAAGACTGTTTACCTTTCTGAATAGTTTCCCCTCCCGGGACTTAAATATTTTCCTTTTCCTTGCCAAGCTCTTGAGCTATGGCTTTCTGTGTATCTCCAAGCCTGATGGCTGCCTCCACCACTTGCGGTTTATAAAAAGTGGAGCGGTATTGATCAATGCCGTAAACATTATTGCCAATGCGCACATTCAGCCACTTGTCGCCACTGTGCCATCGCCACTGGTTAGCAAATAAGCATTTTTTTGGTTAATGCCGGATTAAACTTCCTCGTGAGGAGTGTTTAACTGTTCGTCAATAAAGCTAAGAATTTCTATTGGTAAGATTCCGGAATCTTTTAGCCACACTTGTAAATTTGAGTTTTTCTGAAGCATCCTTATTATTCTTTTACATTGAGGATATTGATTATGCCGATAAAACCAATTCTCAAGAAGAGGAGCTATTTCTTTTAATTGAACTTTATACCACAGCAAATATGATAGGATTAAATCTTGATTCTCAGAATTTAACATATCCCATTTTTCAACAAATCCACTTATCTTGCCAATTGATACTCTCAAACCAAAAGAAATTGACTTGCCGATAATTTCCTTCTTTTCGCTACTGGCTTTTTCATTGAGAAACTTAATTGCATTTTCAGGATAAGATGCTAGTGCCCTAGATAATATCTTATTTACGTAATCTTTATGTTTTTTATTTGCTTCTTTTTCGAGATATCTTATCGCAAGTTCCACATATTCATAAGTAGCTCTCCCTGTTATAAGTAGTGCTCCGATTATGTTTTGATGATGTTGTGTTCCAGGTTGGGCCAAATAGTTTCTCCCTCGATTAAGCCATTTGGAATCTCCTCGACTTTTTATTATTACCTGCCTTAACAATTCACTCTGTTGTGGATGTTGTGGATGTGAATCTAACCATTCAGTAATTATTTTCTCTAATGATGGACTAAGACAATTGGTTGTTAGAGGAACTAATACACGATATGCATCGTAATTTTGAGAATTGGCGTCTAACCATGTTTCAATTATTTTCTTTATTTTAGAATCACTGTAGTAATTAGCTGCCAACGGCACAAGCACATGACATATATTAGAATGTTTCGGATTCGCTTTAAGCCAATCTATAGTAATATCTTTAATTGTTTTTTCGATATGGGCATACTGCCAAATAGGCAAAATTAGATCCCAAATTTTTCACTTTTTTTCTTATGTTAATGTTAAACATATCATCTTTATAATCTTTTTCTAAATTAAGAATAAACTGTTTAAAGGATTCCCATAGAGAATTAAAAAAATGGTGTCTTTCTTTGAAATATCCCCACCGATAATGTTCAAATCTTGGTGTTTCTCCTACGTGATCTAAAATTTCTTTGCAATGAGATGCATTCGGATCAGGAATAACTTCTTCTCTATTTATAATTTTGCCGATTTCTCTCCATCCTGGCCTTTTTTGATTCAGCGCTTCATAATAAAAATTTTCAAGATCCCAACTTAAATTGCTTAATTCGCTATTAGTATTTCTTCCAAAACTTTGAAGAGTACGACCAAGACATTTTTCTATGAATCCATTAACATTTCTGATACCTTTATGCCAGAGAAAGACACGTAGCTTTCCTAAAGTATTTGGCTCTTCAAGAATTGGCTCGTTTTTATCAAATCTATTTTTCATAATATGCCAACATTCCTGCATAGCATTATCAAGATAAATATCTTCTAATGAAACATCATCCATGCCGACAGGGGTTTGTCGTTTTTCACAAGTAATCTGAAATCTTATTTTTTCTAAAAGGGTGGGGGTATTGTCCATACAGAATTTCGTTAATAAATATGTTTCCCTGAGAGATTCTAAAAGGCTTTGTTTGGTAAGAGTTTTTTTAACTTGGATCCTGGATAAGAGCAAAGCAACCATCAACAGGGTGCAAAATATCTGAAAGGTTCTCAGTTGGTCTCAGCTAGTAGACCATGTTCTATATTTCCTTCTTTAATACCAGTAAAAAACTTTAACAAGAAGGTACTCATTTGGAGAGAAAAACCAGCTAAAGCCCACCATCCTCCCATTGCCCTGCTTTTGTAATTCTCTTTCCAAAGTCTTATCAACTTTTGTAATTCGCTATAATCTTCGGAAACGCCAATGCCCATTTATTTCACCATAGTTTTTGAATATTGTTTTGTTAGGGTGTTTTCGATTCCCATCGCGATTTACCGGTCGCCCTGAAATAAAGTGACTCAGGGTCAACATCAAAACCGCACGCCCACGCAAGAGTAGGCCAGGAATCAAGATAAAACTGTGAAAAAATTTCAGTATTACGCAATGGTTCCGCTATTTGATATTTATATACAAGATCCCGAAGATCTACTTCACCGGCTTCACCTGTGTTGAATTTTAGAAATATCCGACAGTCTTTAATATACCTTGCTTCTAAAATTGAAATACATTCCATAAGTTATTCTCCCTTTATACGAGTGGTTGAATGCCATGAAATTCCTGCGTTTCCCACATAATTAAGAGTTCATCGCGATGCAATTCCGCCCATTCTTCCACAAGACCACGAACTTTCGCCGGAAGTGAACCAACTATGATATTCAGATTCTTGATGTCCATTGATGCCCGATATTCATTGTATTGTACATGAAAATGAGGTGGATTATGCTCATCAAAGTACATTGTGATGATAATTCCAAGAAATCTTGATATTTCCGGCATGCCTTACTCCTTTTTCCTTTTCATTTTAACTAACCCCCAAACCACGCAGTGGAGGCGACTTTTTGCCGCTCCACTGCCTTGGCATTGTTAGCCAGATTTACCTCTGGCAACATAATGCCTCCAACTTCATTAACTTCACTTTCCCAAAAACCTTATAATAAAAGACCTGACCCCCACTTTTCCATATTATTGGGATGATAGTAATAGTTTCAGCAAATTTATTGCCTATATCATTCGAGATTATTAATGCGGGGCGTGTTTTATTTATTTCGGCCCCAACTGTTGGATCTAGGCATACAAAATATACTTCGCCTCTTTTCGGGAATTTTTTTAATCCCATTTTTCTAAGCTTGTTTGCTCCCATTCATCGTTAAGTTCCTTATCTTCATGGCAGGTAGTTTTATATCCTTCTATCATGAGATGTTCTATTTTTTTTTGTTTTTCCTGTTTAAATTTTTCTTTTAACACCTCGGCTATGAAGCGGCTTTTATTATGTATACCAGTTAATTTTTTTGCTATTTCATCTGGTAAAGTAATATTCAGACGAGTCATGCACATCACCTCCTGCATAAAATATACAGGATTATATCTGTATTGGCAATACGGATATAACGTATTTCCGGGTTTTCGATCGTAACCATTCAGTCCCCTCAACTCCTCCCCTTGATGGGGAAGGCTTAAGTGGGGGTGAAATAAAGCATCACCCTCCCCTAACCCCTGGGCATCGAAAAAATATTAATTATTAAAGAGATATGGGATAATATTGTAAAAAATAATGAATACCCTAAATTAACTGGTAATGTCAATATGAAGAACTAAATAGAAGGATTGATTCATATCATGATAACCCCAATCAGGGCAGAACATGGGACGGGACGAGATTAAGAAAAATTTTGGGGAATCAAAATAGTCGATCAGGGCATTAAGGCAACGAACTGTTGGGAATTTTTAATAAAATTTAATTTCTGCAAATCTTATAGATATAATGTGCTAAGAAGTTTATGCGGGGAGGGAATATTCAGATGAAGGCCCAGCTGACCCGGTTTTGTTGGAGCCCTCATTTCATCATGACCTGCACTTTCAAGCCTTTCAACTATCGTTTTTTTGAATAATCAGCAAGTGCATATTAAAAATGCTGAAAAACAATCCTCAAAAAATATATTCTTTTATTTCTTTCTAATTTTAGTTTTATTTTTCGGTAACTTGCACAAGTTATACTTACATGCGTAACCATTCAGTCTCCCTCCCTCGCTGCTAATCTTTAACCACATCTTTTTAATGGGAAAGGCTTTTATTAAATAAATAAGTGGCTTAACCTTTAAGGTTGAAGAATTTTACCTTTCTTGATTTTCACCCAATAAGTTGATAAAATATCCACATAATGGATAAAATGATAACAATGAGGAAAAAGGCGCCTATCGAAGAGATTGATTACCCTTTCCTGTTGAACATTTTGAAAAGGTATCGATTCCCCAGGAATAAAATAAGATCACTTTTGACGAAGGGTGTGATTATACGGGTAAAAAAGGGACTCTATGTTTTTGGAAAGGAGTTTTCAATGATGCCCTATTCGCGCGAAACGCTGGCAAACCTCATTTACGGCCCATCCTGCATATCACTCGACTATGCCTTATCTCACTATGGTCTGATCCCTGAACGGGTCGAAGTGATCACATCCATCACACCTAACCGAAATAAATTCTTTAAAACGCCGGTGGGCAATTTCTCTTACCGCTATATCAAAAATGACAAGTATTACTCGGGGATTACCTTTTATCAACAAGACGAATTGCATTATAGCTTGATAGCCACCAAAGAAAAAGCCATTATTGATAAATTATACTTTACGCCTAAACTTGACACCATCAAGGATTTAAAAAAGTACCTTTATGAAAATCTACGCATGGAAACTACTGATGTTAAGCAGTTGGATATAATAGAAATACAAAACATCGGCCTTCGTTACCATAGGCATAATGTAAATTTATTTATTCAGTATTTGATGGAGGAATCATGAATGATGCATTGAGGCAGATGCTTTCGGATTATAGGCTATCAAAATTTGAAGATTTTGAAAATGCCCTAAAGGAAATCTTACAAGATATTGCGCTCTTAGGTCTGTGGCGAAGCAAATTCTTTGAACATGCGGCTTTTTATGGAGGAACAGCATTACGGATACTGTATCAACTGGATCGTTTTTCAGAGGATATGGACTTTTCTTTGCTAAAACCCGATAACCAATTTAAATTGGACGATTACCTCAAGGCTTTAAAGAGGGAGATCGAATCCTTCGGGTTCTCAATCTCTGTCGAGATAAGGGGAAAAAAACCTGAATCTACTATAGAATCAGCCTTTCTCAAAGGAGGAACCATAAAAAATTTGATTACTATAGAAGCGCCTGAAAGCATTATTAAACGGCCGGCATCCAACCAAAAAGTCAGAATAAAGCTGGAGGTGGATACCGATCCTCCTCCAGGATTCGATACTGAAACCAAATACATTTTCCGCCCTATCCCCTTCTCAGTCAATAGTTATGCGCTACCTGATCTTTTCGCCGGGAAAATGCATGCGGTTCTATGCCGGGGCTGGAAAATGCGAACCAAGGGACGTGATTGGTATGATTTCGTTTGGTTTGTATCGAGAAATATCCCGCTTCATCTGGAACATTTAAGAGAGCGTATGACCCAAAGCGGACACCTGGCAGGTAGTGAAACTCTGAATCATGAAATATTTAAGCAAAAATTGCTAAAAAAAATAGAATCAGTAAATTTCGAAGAGGCCAAGAGCGACGCATTACCTTTTCTTAAAGATCCGGACTCAATAAGTTCGTGGTCGACAGACTTCTTCTCGGTAGTTCTCGATAAGATAAGCTTTCTCTAACTAATGGATTAATCATTGAGAGGGCAATGTAAGAATTACATTTTTCACCGCACCTCGGCCAGAGGAAAATCTTTATCATAATTTCCTTTGATATCCGGGTGCTGTTTATTATTAGTGGCTACAGCCACCTTTTCTCTTGTATAAATAAATGCTTCCTCCAGGGTAATGATGCCGTCTTTTTCCTGAAGGCCGTCAGCTGCTCCTTTCAATCCTTCGATCAAGTAATGGGTAAATGCGCCGTGTCCCCCGCCATATTGCTTTCCTTCAACAGAAAGTTCATTTTTTTTTGTGGCAGTAAATACGACCTTGCCGGAGGATTCGGCTAATTTATTCAAAAATTCGTCAGTGACGCTCCTGTGCTCCGGGCCTCTATACCCTTCAGTTCCCAAATGCCCAGAGTGGCATGCATCGGTAATCATAACCACTTTCTGAGCATAGATCCGGTTTTTAATAATATCGTCCAGCTCCCTCATGGGCAGGGCGTCACTGGCCAGGGTGGCCAGCTCGGTATCATAAGGCAATAAATAAGCTTCGTCCCTCCGCCCTGCTTCCGGCATGCCGTGCCCTGCAAAATATATAAGCACCAGGTCCTTTTCCAGCGCCCTGTTCAAGAAAATTTTTAAGCCCTCGCGCAGGTTTCTTATGGTGGCTTTTTTATTGAGCAAAAGACGGATATTTTCTTTTTTAATTCGTTTACCCATTTGGGAGTTGAGAAAATCATAAAATAGTTTGGCGTCAGCATCGGCATATTTTAATTGAGGAATATTTTTATCTTTATATTCGCTGACACCGACAATCAAGGCCCAGATATCCCCCCATTCGGCTATCTTATCAACCGTCACATTAGCCGAGCGCATCAATTGATCGGAGTCATAGGCAAAAACATCAATAACATTCTGCCCGCTTTGAAGGGGAACATACCCTTCTATTCGTAATTCTTTTTGTCCGAATGGTTGATGAATGTAAGCTATGGCCTGCTGCCGGTCGCCTTTGATTCCCCCCACTGATCGATATTCGCCGCCAGTGGCTGCGCCGCCCGTGGTCGCGATATTGACAATTTGCCCATTTACCTTGATTTGATAACGGTCAATAGAAATATCGTCTTTTAAGATACAAATCAATTTGGCTTTTTCCCGCTTGATCTTCTCACCGGGTTTTGGCGAGGCAATGATGATTTCAGGGGGATTTAATCTTTGCTCTCCGGTCTGTCTTTTTTGCCTAAAAACGGTGATTCTGCGAGCGCCCTGATTTCCCACCCGATCCAGGGCGGTAATCAAAATGCTGTTTTCTCCCTCTTGCAGAGGCACTTCAGCGCTCAGTAACCATTTATCATTATTTTTTTCAGAAACAGCCTTTTTCAAGATAAATTCCCCGGCACTTGCCTTGAGCAGCCGCTGATTCACACGCACCTGAACATTGAATTTTTTGCCCAGAGCCCGGTCATCAACTATTTCCACTTGCAGTTTAACAATCTGCCGCTCTACTTCGGTTTGATCCCCTGGCGCGGCAATAATAATTTCCGGGGCTTTTAGATCTTGAAGCGAACCAAGGGCCAATTGCAATCTGTCATCAAGGTCCCGGCCATACTGCTCTGATATAAGAAAGGGGAGGGCAATTTCCTTTCCTTGAAAATCCTGGGTCACTGTAAAACTGAGCGCTCCCGAAAGTTCTCCCCCCGGTTCAATATTCCCCAGATTTTCCTCTCCCCTATTGATCATTACTCCACGCTGGTTTGATTTTCCAAAAGAAATTTTAACCCCTTCAGCCGGGGCGTCCCCAATATTTTTCACCTGAAATTTTAATTCTATAAACTCAATGGAATCAAGGATGCAGTTACATCCATTAGGCGGCGTGCCGCTATCTGACATCTGACAG
>JAUWIR010000562.1 GCA_030605265.1 Pseudomonadota bacterium
ATTTAAAGTAAGATTCATAGGATACTACATTAGTCTATTTCAGGTGATAAAATTTTAAAAGCGATTTGTCTATGTTTTCTAAGTATTAGCTTTATTAAATGCCAAAATTAGATATTAAAAAATATTAAAAAATTTATTGAGGTATTGCTATGAGTAAAAAAGTATTAATTCAAAAGACAAGAATTTTCATCATATTTTTACTGGTTATTTTTTTCTCATTACAGGTTAAGGGCTTTTGTGAAGAGAAAGAATCATTTGCAGTTTGGGAAAATACTTTAGGGAAAGGAGATGTTAATCAACTAAAATCTATTATTCAAACAGAAGAAGGTAATTATCTGGCAGGAGGGTGGACTGATTACAAGAATTCAGGAGAATTGGATGGCTGGCTCCTCCAGTTTGATTCAGAGGGAAATATTCAATGGGAAAAAACTTTTGGGAATGAACATGATGATTTGATTTATAATGTTATTCAAACTCAAGATAAAGGTTTTCTCCTTGCTGGTTGGACCGAGAAGCAGAAAGGTCATACCAATGCCTGGATCTTGAAATTGGGTGAAAAAGGAAATCTGGAGTGGGAAAAACAATATGATTTTAGCAAGAATGATAAAATATATTCCATTATACAATCACAGAGTGGAGATTATATTGCCACCGGATGCAGTCTACGAGAAGAAAAAGAAAATACAGATGCATTGGTTATGTGCATAGGTAAAGATGGTACTCTCAAATGGAACAACCTTTTTGGAGGGGAACGATATGATCGGCTATATTCGATTATGGAAAATGCAGCTGGCAATCTGTTTATAGTTGGCTATACTGAATCAATTGGCGAGGGTGATGCTGATGGATGGATGATCAAGTTAAATAAGGATGGGGATAAAGAATGGGATAAAACCTTTGGCGGAAAGGAAGACGATCGATTTTATTCCATCATTCAAACCGATGATAAAGGTTATGCCATGATTGGTTATACCAAGTCCAAAGGTGCAGGAGAAGCAGATATTTGGCTCTTAAAATTTAATGAAAATGACAATCTTCAATGGGATAAAACACTTCAGGAGACTGATTGGGGCTATGGAGCTAAAGATGATGACAGGGGTTACTCAATAATTCAGACTAAATCAGGTCATTATGTTGTAGCAGGCTATACATGCTCTAAGGGTGAGGGCAAAGCCGATGGCAAGATAATGAAGCTCGATAGAGAGGGAAGGATTATTTTGAGCAAGGAACATGGAGGACAGGAGAATGAATGTATATCTTCTATCGTAGAAAGCAGGGATGGTCATTTTATTTTTGCGGGCTATACGCAATCGAAAGAGGTTGGAAAGACCAATGCCTGGTTACTTAACCTCGATGAAAGAACCAATTTTTGTTTAGGGGAGGATTTATTAATTTTTTCAGATAAAAATCTTGATGGAGAGTGGGATTTTGAGAATTACAAGATAAAAATATTTCGAGATCTTTCAGGAGTAATTCAAATTTATCAAAATAATTCTTTAGTATATACAAAAGATGGTCATAAATTTAGTGTTACAGAGATTGGCAATGATATTACCGGTGATGGAAAACCGAACATTGTAATCGAACACTGGTCCGGCGGAAACTCTATGGCCTTTACCAATTTTATTCTTTCTCTTGGTGAGCAGCTTAGTCCCGTATATATATTTAGTGGAGGTGAATTAAAGGATTTAAATGGAGATGGAAAAAAGGAAATATTGGAATGGGATGAGAGCTTTGTCAATTGGCATGCCTGTCATGCCTGTTCCCCCCAGTTAACTTTGATTTATGAATTTTATGATGGGAATTATCATTTATCACCTGATTTGATGTATAAAGAGTTACCCAGCGAGGAAGAATTAGAAGAAATGAGAGAAATAGTCCATGCTGAGAGCAAAAGATGGGAGCAGTTATATATCAAAAGTAATGATAAACATTGGATTCAGTGTTGGATGAATGGTGACGTATTTATTCCGCCGGAAGCATGGGCTTATATGCTGGATTTCATCTATAGCGGACATCCTGATGAGGCGTTTACATTCCTGGATAGTGTTTGGCCGGAAAATAAACTGGGTAAAAATGTATTCGTAAATGATTTCTTGCAGCAGTTAAAGTATACCGATTTTTATGATGAGGTTCAATCTTATAACGATTCCCCCATATCCACTGCTGCAAAAACCTATATGGAGGGATGGGAAGCCTATGTAAATAAGGATTATCAAAAGGCAATTTCTTCCTTCAAAGATTTCTTAATGATGGAGCCTGATTATGAGGCAGCCATCTATCACTTAGGCTGGTCCTATCTGGAAGCAGGCAGCATGGATGAAGCCTATCATGCTTTCCATAGGGCCATTGAACTTGATGGTAAATATCAGTACGTTTATTACCACATCGGTAAAAGATTCATCCAAGCAAAGGACTACCATAAGGCTATTGAAGCCTTCAATCAATTAGCAGAAACAGAATATGGTGATGACAGTGTCTATTATAACCTCGGGTATAGTTATTACAATATGAAAAAATATGAAGAGGCAATACAAGCTTATAAGAAAGCGGCTGAGCAACTTGGCAGTAGTGATTTAAAAGCCTCAATATACGTTAATATTGCTCTTTGTAGTTATGAAATTGAAGATTATGAGCAAGCCAAGGATTACCTTTATCGGTCCGTTGAAATGGACAAAGATTATGATTATGCCCATTATTTGTTGGGATTCATTCTTTATGTGAAATATCAAGATGACGAAGGAGCACAACAGGAATATGATTATCTTCTAAAATTAGATAGTCCATATGCTGAAAAATTAAAATCATTGATACAATAATCATTGAGGATAGATGGTATACTATAATAATTCAATTTGTTTTCTAATCCTAAAAGTAGTTTTTAAAGAATTTAAGATATTAATAATATATTGAGTTTAAATATTTTTTAAAACGAAAGGTGGTCGTAAAATGAAATACAAGAGAATATTTTTTATTTCTCTATTACTTATACTAACAAGCTTTATGAGCTTGTATATTTTTGCTCAAGGCGTTGGCTATATCCAGATTAAATGTAATCCTGGAATGATAGTGCTTCTTGATAATAATTTTATGGGTAATACCTCTTCAGAATTAGGAGGATTGATTCTCCAGGATGTCCTTGTTGGTTCTCACGAAATAAAAATAATAAAAGAAGGTTTTGAAACCCAATCGGTAAAAATTGATTTAAAGGTAAATGAAATATATGTTTATGAGGTTGAAGAATTTATTCCCCAATTGGAAGTTACACAAAAAGGAGAAGCTGATACAGATTTAATAAAACAAAGAGTGGGTTCTCTTTTAATTGAAACAATTCCTATTGATTGCATCATTGAAATCCCTAAATTAAATATCA